>DATLBJ010000177.1:0-23151 GCA_035526975.1 Ramlibacter sp. | reverse complement strand
GCTCGCCGGCTCCGCAGAAAAGCTCGTCATGAGGTGCTCCTGTCAATGGAGGAGCATCAGGGCGGCGCCCGACTTTCCGCGACGGAGCACATCCCGTCGCGTCGTGCGCCTACGCAGACTCAGGCATTCGATCGGTCGCGTTGCGATCCATTTGGCCGTTGCGCGGCAGTCGCAGCGTGAACTCGGACCCCTTTCCGATGCCGCCGCTTCGGGCCTGCACGACACCGCCGTGCAGCAGTGCGATCTCGCGCACGATCGCCAAGCCGATTCCGAGGCCGCCGGGATAGGCCTCGCGCGCGCGGGACTCCTGGGTGAACAGCTCGAAGATCTTCTGGAGCATGCCCGGCTCGATGCCGATGCCGGTGTCCTCGACCCGGATGGCGACTTCGTCGGCTTCTTCCACTGCCTTGACCCAGACGGTTCCGCCGGAAGGCGTGTACTTGATGGCGTTCAAGAGAAGGTTGCTGACGGCCTGCCGCAGTCGGGCCGGATCCGCGGGGACCACCAGTGCGCGATGGGGAAGGATCAACTCGACGCGCACACCCTGCCGCGTCGCGTCGACCGAATGCGCCACGGCCTCATCGCGCAGCAGCGCGCAAACATCGACGTCCGCGAGATCCAGGTGCACGCGCTGCTGTTCGAATCGCGCCACGTCCATCAGGTCCGATGCGAGCCGCTCGATGACCAGCGCCTGGTTCCCGATCATCTTCCCGAGCTCCGCGACGCGGGGCTCCGAAGAAATGTGCGGCAGGATGTACGCCGCGTTCTTGATCGGCGACAGCGGGTTGCGCAGCTCGTGGCCCAGCTGGCGCAGGAAGACGTTGGTGCGCGCCAGCGCCGCGTCGCTTGCCGCCAGCCGGTTCGCGCGCTCTTCGAGCTTGATGCGGTCATCGGTCCGGTCGCGCATGACTTTCACGAACCCTTCGAGCGCGCCCGAGTCGCCGGTGATCGGCGTGACGCTGCCCGAAACCCAGATCTGCGAGCCGTCCTTGCGCACGTGCCAGCGGTCGTCCTGCGCCGTGCTGCCACGCCGGGCCACTTCCCGCTCGTATTCGGGCACGCCCTTCTGGACGTCCTCGGCGGTGAACAGGATGGCGATGGGCTGGTCCTTCACCTCGTCATACGTATAGCCGAGCACATCCTTCGCCCCGCCAAACCAGCCGACGATCCTGCCTCCCGTGTCCACCAGGATGACCGCGTAGTCCCGCATCTGGCCGAGCGCAAGCTCGAGCAAATCACCGACCGGCAATGCCATGCCGAAAAATAGCGCACGGCCGGCCAGCGGAGCTGTAGGACGGATCAGCTACCACGTGTCGATGAATCTTGCGTTGCGCTCGCCGCGTGTTGCGCACGAAGCCAGCCCACGCACCAGCCACGCACGCGTTTCCGCCGGGTCGATCACGGCGTCGATCTCGAGGTGCTGCGCCATGTTGATCGCTTCGCCATTGGCGTACTGTTGCGCGACCAGCTTGCGATAGAGCGCTTCGCGCTCCTCCCCGGGCGCCGCAGCTTCCAGCTCCTTGCGGAAGCCGAGCTTGACCGCGCCTTCGAGTCCCATCGCGCCGAATTCGCCCGTGGGCCATGCGACGGTGAACACGGGCGCGTCGAAGCCGCCTGCCGTCATCGCTTGCGCGCCGAGGCCGTAGCCCTTGCGCGTGACAACAGCGAAGAACGGCACCGACAAGTGAGAGCCCACCACGAACATGCGGGAGCAGTGGCGCACCTGCGCCTGCTCCTCGATGTCGGGGCCGACCATGAAACCGGGCGTGTCGGTCAGCGAGACGAGCGGCAGGCCGTGCGCGTCGCACAGCTGCATGAAACGCGCGGCCTTGTCGGCCGCATCGGCGTCGATCGCGCCGCCGAGATGTTTCGGGTTGTTCGCGATCACGCCCACGGCCCGTCCTTCGATGCGGGCAAGGGCGGTGATCATGCCGGCGCCGAAAGCGGCGCGCAGTTCAAGCACCGAGCCCGCGTCGAAAAGACAGTGCATGACCTCACGCATCTCGTACACGCGCAAGCGGTTTTCGGGCACCGCATTGCGCAGCGCGAGTGCGTCGGCGCAATCCCATTTCGCGACCGTTCCCTGGAAATAGGAGAGGTAGCGCCTCGCCGCGTCCACGGCTTCGGCTTCGTCCCTGACCAGGATGTCGATCACACCGTTGCGCGATTGCACGCTGCTCGGCCCGATCTGCTCCGGCTTGAAGACGCCGATGCCGCCGCCTTCCACCATCGCCGGGCCGCCCATGCCGATGTTGCTGGCCTCGGTGGCGATGATCACGTCCGCGCATCCGAGCAGCGCCGCGTTCCCCGCGAAGCAGCGGCCATGCACGATCCCCACCACCGGCACGACACCGGACAGTGCAGCGAATTGCGAGAACGTGTGGTTGTTCAGGCCCGCGACGATGGGCATGTCGACATCGCCGGGCCGCCCTCCGCCGCCTTCGGCGAACAGCACCACCGGCAGCTTCAGGCGGTGCGCGAGCGACAGCATGCGGTCCTTCTTCGCGTGGTTGCGCATGCCCTGCGTGCCGGCGAGCACGGTGTAGTCGTAGGCCATGACCATGCAGCGCGACTTCTCGGGGCCGAACTCCGTGGCGTTTACGGTGCCGATGCCGGTGACCATGCCGTCGGCCGGCGTGTTCGCGATGAGGTCGTCCATGGAACGGCGCCGCGTCTGGGCGGCCACTGCCAGCGCCCCATATTCGATGAAGCTGCCGTCGTCGCAAAGGTCGGCCACGTTCTCGCGCGCGGTGCGGCCGCCTTGCGCGTGGCGCTTCGCGATGGCTTCCGCGCGGTTCGCATCGAGCGTGAAGGCGTGGCGGTCGATCACGCGCTGCAAGTCCGCGCGCACGGAATCACCCTCGTATGCCGCGCTTTCGGATGCGACAGCGGCCGTCGCAATGGCGGGCCCGAGCAACGCCAGCACCTGGCCTTCTTCCACCATCTCGCCCGCGGCGACTTGCCATTCCACGACGCGCGTGCCGGCGGGCAGCGGCACCACATGCTCCATCTTCATCGCTTCGAGGATGAGGGCCGGTGCCAGCTGCACGACGCGCGCAGCCAGCGGCGCGCGGATGTCTCGGGGCGGGTTCATGACCCGCTATTTCAGCAGAAGTCAGGCCGGCCGTTGCGCCTTGAGTCCCATGGCGGACACGATCGCGGAAATCAGCGAGCCGCGCTGCGGTTCCTCGGGCCGCTCGGCAAGCCCCAATTCCACGCGCAGCCCTTCGACCAATTGCGTCACGCCCGGCTCGGACATCATCGAGAAGTGCGACCCGGGCACTTCGATGACGCGCACGGCGCCCCGAATGTATTCTTCCCAGCCGAGCGCGGGGCCGGCGGCGAGGTATTGCGTCTCGGCCTGCACCGCCCTGAACAGCACGACCTTGCCGTCATAGGGCTGCGGCGTGTAGCGCGCCTGCGCCTCGACGAAGTTGTTGAACAGGTGATGCTCCAGCATCTCCGGCGGCAAGGGCTCGCCGATCGCGAGGCGTTGCAACGCGGCGCCATATTGGGCGGCAGCCTCGCGGCCCTTGCGGCGGCGCTTCGGCCGCTCCAGCGCGAAATCGAGCGACCAGTGCCGCAACAGCCACAGCTTCTTCCACAACGGAATACTTCCGCGCGCGGACACCGGCGACAGCGTATCGATCATGGCGACCCATTCCACCTGGGCGCCATCGCGCTTGAGCATCTGCGCCATCTCCAGCGCAATCACGCCGCCGGCCGAATAGCCGGCCAGCTGGTACGGGCCGCGCGGGTCGACACTGCGGATCGCCTCGACGTACTGCGCGGCCATGGCCTCGATCGACTTGAGCGGCTGCAGGCGGCCGTCCACGCCTTGCGACTGCAAGCCATAGAAAGGCTGCTGCGCGCCAAGGCGGTCGGAGATGATCTTGAAGTTGAGCACGTTGCCGCCCGCGCCGTGCACGCAGAACAGCGGCCGCTGCCCAGCCTCGCCCTTGCAGATCGTGACGAGCGGCGACCAGGTGCGCGGCATGAGCGGGATCACGTTCGACTTGCGCGCAGGCTCCGCCATGGCCACCGGAATGTTGGCTTGTTGCGCGACGAGTGCAGCCAGGGCGCCCAGGGTCGGCGCCTGGAACAGCGTCGCCAGCGGCAGGTCCACGTGGTATTGCTTGCGGATCCGCGCGAACAAGCGCACCGCGGCGAGCGAGTGGCCGCCGAGCGCGAAGAAGTCATCGTCGGGCGCGACATCGTCGACGCCCAGCAGTTCGCGCCACGCGTCTGCGAGCGCGCTCTCCACGGGGTTCAGCGCCGACGCCTGCGCGGTGACCGCCGCCTTCGCGCGCTGCGCGGGCTTCGGCGTGGCGGGCGCCATCGCGCGGGCGAGCTGGGCGATGTCGATCGACGACACCACGAGGTCGCGTACACCCGTGGTTGCGATCATCTCGAACAACGCGGGTGCTTCTTCCGCCCGGATGCCGCATGCCAGCATCGCATCCGTCAAGCTGTGCTCGCGGCTGGAGGCATGGCCCGAAACGGCATCGGGCTGCACCGGCCGAAGCGAGAAGCCTTCGAAAGTCGCGAGCGGTTTACCCGTTTCGGTCGACAACGTCACGTCGAAGGTGGCAAGGCGCTCGTTCGCGGCGCTGCGCAGTTTCGCCACGCTCGCGATGCGCGCGGGCAGGGGCGCCGCAAGGCGGATGCGATCGACCGAGAGCGGCACGAACAGTTGCCCATTGCGCTTGTTCGCGTCGAGCAGGTGCAGGCCGAAAGTCGCGGCCATGTCCGTCAACGCCGGGTGCGCGCCGAAGACGTGCGTGTCTTCGTGGAACGCGGGTGCGAGCTCGAGCAGCGCGAAAGCACGGCCGGTCGCCAGTTGCATGCGCGACAGGTTGTGCCACCGCTCGCCGAACGCGACAGCTTTTTCTTGCGGAATCACCCCGGGCTGCCAGCCGCTCGAAGCCGCCTTGGCCGGGGGTGCCAGGTCGCCCAGGAACACGCCCGTGGTTGCGCGAGCGTGCTCCAGCCATTCGCCGTCGCGCAGGCTGCGGCTCCTCACGGTGAAGTCGTAACCGGGCCCGTTGCGGCGCAACTCGGTGCGCACGATGCGCGTCTCGCCCGGCTCGAAGACCATCGCCTCTTCGAACGACAGCGAACGGATTTCAATCGCGGCGCGCGGATGCAACGCCATCATCGCGGCCCGGGCGATCTCGATGTACGCCGTGCCCGGCAGCACCGAACGCGCACCGATGCGGTGTTCGCGCAGGACCCACAGCTTGTTGCTGTCGTAAGCCGCTTCGAAATCCGCCCCGTCGTCGCTGGCGATCTGCACGCCGACGAGCGGATGCGAGGAGTGCGCCGACTCCGGCGCGGCCTGGTGGCCGTACGCGCGGGCGGCCATTCCGCGGTCGCCCCAGACGCCCCAGCGGATCGTCACGCCGTCGTCGCGGGATGCGGCCAGCGAATCGAGGAATGCGTTCGCGGCGACGTAATCCACCTGGCCCGCCGCACCGAGCAATACGCTGGTGGAGGAGAACAGCGCGAACACGTCGAGGTCACCCGCGGGCAACAGTTCGTGCAGTACCTGCGCACCGCCGGCCTTCGCGCCGATCACCCGGTCGATGCTCTCGGGTGTCTTCGTCGCGATCGGTGCATCGTCGAGCACGCCCGCCGCGTGGAAGACGCCGTGGATCGCACCGAAGCGCGCGCGGCACTCGGTGATGACCCGCGTCATTGCGCGCCGGTCGGACACGTCGGCCTGCCATGCCATCACCTGCGCGCCTTGCGCTTCGATCGCCAGCAAGCGGCGGACCAGGCGCACTTCCGCCGAGTGGTCACCGCTGGCGGCCAGCGCAGGCCAGCTTGCGCGCGGCGGCAATGCGCGCCGTCCGACGAGCGCGATACGCGCCTTACTTTCCTTCGCGAGCCACGTCGCGAGCTCCAGTGCGATTTCGCCAAGACCGCCGGTGATCAGGTACACGCCGCGTTCGCGAACGCGCGGCTGCTTCGCAGGCGCGGCCTCGACCTTGGCGAGTTGCTGCGTGAACCGGTCGCCGCTGCGGTAAGCGGCAAGGTCCGCGCCTTGCGACTGCATCGCTTCGCGCACGATGGCATGGGCCGACAGTTCGGACTGGGTGAAATCGACCAGCCGCACGCCCAGCTGCGGCAATTCGCGCGGGATCACGCGGCAAGGGCCGAGCGCCAGCGCGCGTTCCGCATGCGGCACCGCTTCGTCGTGTACGGCGAAACTCCCGGCGGTGACGATGGTGATATGCATCGCGGCGTCGATCGCCTGCTCCTGCAGCGCACGCGCGAAGTGAACGAGGCTGTCGAAGGGAAGGGCGCGATCGCTGGATGCGCCATGCACCGCGCCGGGAATCGTGTCCAGCGCCCACAGGTGCACCACGCGGTGTGGCACCCGCGCGCCGGCTTCGAGCGCCTGCAGCAATGCGGAAAAATGTTCGTAGCGCGCGGGCGCAACGGTATATCCCCCATCGGGATCGGCGGCATATTCGTCGCCCCGGCGAACCAGCGTCACGCGCGCTCCCGCCGCCGCGGCCTGCGCCACGACGTCTTCGGTCAGTTGCGATTGCGTGCCGAAGACGAGCCAGTCCTCTTCGTGCTGCACCGTCGCCGCAGCCAGGGGCGTGGCGACCCACTGCGGCTGGCGGAACCAGTCGTCGATGGCCGGCAGCCGCTCGAGCAGCGGCCGCTTCGTGGGCGTCACTGCGCCCGGCTGCGAGTCGGCGATTGCACGGATGCCCGGCTCGATCCAGTAACGCTGATGGTCGAACGCGTACGTCGGGAGTGAAACGCGGCGGCGCTCGCCCGTGCCGCGCAGGGCAACCCAGTCGATCGCGACGCCGCGCGTCCACAAGGCCCCTGCCGACGTGAGCATCAGCGCGAGATCGGCCCCGGCTTCTTGCGCCTTCGTGGTCGATGCGACGATGGCTCGCTGTGCGCCCAGCTGGTTCTGCCGCGCCAATGCGGACAAGCCCTGGCCCGGGCCGACTTCGACGAGGACCGCGTCGGGCATTTCGCGCAGCAGCGCAAGTCCGTCGGCGAAACGCACGGGCTGGCGCAAGTGACGAACCCAATATTCCGGGTCGGCGATCAGCGCTGCATCGGCCCAGTGGCCGGTCACGTTCGAGATGAATTGCAACTGCGGCGCCGCAAAGCGCATGTGCGACACGCGTTCGCGGAACGTGCCGAGCACGCCGTCGAGCAGGCGCGAGTGCGCGGCAACGTCGATGTGCAGGCGGCGCGCGTCGACGCCTTTGGCCGTCAACCGCGATTCGAGCCGCGCAATGGCATCGAGCGAACCCGATGCGATGCACAGGTCGGGCGAGTTGATGGCCGCGACGTCCAGTCCCAGGTCCGCGATTTCGAGGCGAAGATCGTTTTCGGCAAGGTCGACCGACAGCATCGCGCCGGCCGGCGCCTGCTCGAACAGCAGGCCGCGCAAGGTCACGATCGCGAGCGCGTCGTCGAGCGACATTGCACCGGCAAGGCAGGCGGCGGCGTATTCCCCGGCGCTGTGGCCGATGACGGCGTGGGGCACCACGCCCCAGCTGGCCCACAGTTTCGCGATCGCGTATTCGAGGATGAAGAGCGCCGGGATCGCATAGCGGGGCCGTTGCAGGCCCGGATCGCTCGCATCCCGCTCGAACATGACCGCGCGCAAGTCCGAAGGCGCGTCGGAAGGCAGCCGCGCAAAGCATTCGTCGACGGCGTTCGCGAATGCCGGTTGCGAGAGCAGCTCGCGCCCCGCTCCGGGATAGTGGGCACCGCCGCCGGGGAACATGAACACGATGGGCGGTGCGTCGCCTGCCGCCTTTCCAATGGCACTGCGCGCATGCGACTTCGCCTGCAGCGTGTTCCGCAGTTGCCCGATGTCCTGCGCGACCACGACGGCCCGGTGATCGAAAGCGCGCCGCCCGGCCTGCAGCGTGAACGCCGCGTTTGCAAGATCGAAATCGGCCGGCGGCTGCGCCAGGAAGTTCACCCACTTCGCCTTCAGGCGATCGAGGGACTCCGGCGTGCGCGCCGAGAACGTGAACACCTGCGGCACGTCCGCAGTCGCGCGCGCCGCGGCGACGATCGGCGGCTCCTCGACGATCACATGCGCGTTGGTTCCGCCGACGCCGAGCGAGTTCACGCCGGCGCGGCGCGGTGAGCCGGAACGCGGCCAGGGCTTCGCCTGCGACACCACTTCGAATGGCGTGCCTTCGATGTTCATGCGCGTGTTGGCACGCGAGAAGTTCAGCGTCGGCGGAATCAGGCCGTTGCGCATGGCCAGCGCAACCTTGATGAGCGACGCGGTGCCTGCGGCGGTGTCGAGGTGGCCGATGTTGGTCTTGATCGACCCGATGCCGCAAAAACCGGTGCCCCCTGCGCCGTACGCTTGCGTGAGCGCCGCGACTTCGATCGGGTCGCCCACCGGTGTCCCGGTGCCGTGCGCTTCCACGTACGAGACGGTTTGCGGTTCGACGCCTGCAACCGCCAGCGCCTCTGCCGCCGCGCCCGCTTGCCCGTCGACGCTTGGAGCCAGATAGCCCGCCTTGCCGTAGCCGTCGTTGTTCACGGCCGAGCCGCGGATCACGGCATAGATGTTGTCGCCCTCGCGGATCGCGTCTTCAAGCCGGCGCAAGACGACGACCGCCGCCCCGCTGCCAAAGATGGTGCCTGCTGCGTCGTCATCGAATGCGCGGCAGTGACCGTCCGGGGACAGGATTTCGCCCTCGGCGTACTTGTAGCCGTGGCGATGCGGCAATTCGATGCTCACGCCACCGGCCAGCGCCATGTCGCACTCGCCTGACAGCAAGCTTTGCGCGGCAACGTGCACGGCGACCAGCGACGTCGAGCAAGCGGTCTGGACGGACATGCTCGGGCCCTTGAGGTCCAGCAGGTACGACACCCGGGTGCAGAGGAAGTCCTTGTCGTTGCCCGTGTGCCGCAGCAGGAACAGGCCCATCGACTTCACGAGCTGCGGGTTCGTCAGCAGGTTGTTCGCGAAGTACGACTGCATGCCGCAGCCGCCGAACACACCGATCGACCCGCCGAAGTTCTCGGGCATGTGGCCCGCGTCTTCCAGCGCTTCCCAGCAGCATTCGAGGAAGTGCCGGTGCTGCGGGTCGAGCACCGCGGCGTCCTTCTTCGAGAACCCGAAGAAATCCGCATCGAACATTTCCATGTCCGGCAGCACGAGCGACGCCTTGATGTAATCCGGGTCGGCCAGCTCGTCGTCCGGCACGCCGGCTTCACGCAATTCGTCATCCGAAAGCCATTGCGCGGCTTCCTTGCCTTGCGCGAGCAGGTCCCACAGTTCACGCGGCGTCCTCGCGGACGGGAAACGGCCCGCGATGCCGACGATGGCTACGCCGTCCATGTGCGCCTCACACGTTCGAGCCGGCGCTGCGCGCGCGCAAGGCCGTCGTTGACCGCATTGACTTGCGGTTGCGCGCCGCCGAGATGCGCCGCCAGCGCCTTGATCGTCGGCAGGCGGAACATGTCGGTGATCGACACTTCGCGCCCGCACGCATCGCGCAAGCGCCGCTGCACCTGCACGACCAGCAGCGAATGGCCGCCGAGATCGAAGAAGTTGTCCGTGGTTCCGACCTGCGGCAGCCCGAGGACGTCCTGCCAGATTCCGGCGATCGTCCTTTCGAGTTCGCTTTGCGGCGACGAGAGCGTCGGCCGGACGGCGATGACCGCATTGGGCTCGGGCAGCGCGCGGCGATCCACCTTGCCGTTGGGGGTGAGCGGAAGCGACGGCAACACGAGCACCGCCTGCGGCACCATCACGTCCGGCAATTCCTTCGCGAGAGCCGCACGCAATTGTTCCGCGTCGACCTGCGCGGCCGGAGTGCACGTGACGTAGCCGAGCAGGCGCTCATCGCGTGCGATGGCCACGGCGTCCTTCACACCCGGTTGCTTCGCAAGCACCGCTTCGATCTCGCCGAGCTCGATGCGATGGCCGCGGATCTTCACCTGGTGGTCGATGCGGCCGAGGAATTCAATCGCGCCATCGCTGTGCCGGCGAACGAGATCGCCCGTGCGATACCACCGCGCACCCTTTGCGTCGGTGACGAATCGCTCGAGCGTGAGGGCGGGGCGATTCAGGTAGCCGAGCGTCACGCCCTCGCCGCCGATCAGCAACTCGCCCGGCACGAGCGCGGGGCAATCGAGGCCCCACGCGGTCGTCACGCGCAATTGCGTGTTCGCGATCGGCGTGCCGAGCGGAACGAAATCACCGACTTCGTTCAGTTCGCACGTCGTCGACCAGATCGTCGTTTCGGTCGGCCCGTACATGTTGACCAACTGGCCGGGCACGAGCGCGCGCAAGTCCTTTGCGAGCTTCAGGGGCAAGGCCTCGCCGCCAACCATCAGCGCCTTCAACTGCGAGAGCGCCGCGCGCCCCGGTGCATCCGCGACCAGCATCGACGCCATGGAAGGCGTGCACTGCAAGTGGGTGACCTGGTTCGCGAGCACCTGCTCGGCCACCGAAACACGATGCGACGACGGCCGCATTTCGCGCGCGGCCTCCATCAGCGCCTTGAGGTGGCCGAGGTGGTCGAGCACGAGCTGCGTGGGAATGCCGAAGTCGACCAGGCATGCGATCTCGTCGACGCCCGCATCGCGCAGCTTCTCGACCATCGAGAGGCAGCGCTCCTTCGTGCCGAACAGCGCGCTCGCGCCGTAGTAGCGGTTGAACGCATGTTCGAGCAGCGCGTCCATCTCGTCTTCGGCGAGCGGGGCCTGCTCCATGATCTCCACCGGATTCTTGCCGTCCTGCGCCGCGCGTTGCACGAAGGTCGGGAACGACCATGCCGCTTGGCGGATCAGGTCGACCGAGCTGCGCAAGTAGTCCTTCATCGGCTTGCGCACGGTCTCGCGCACGGCGGCGTCGTCGTCGCCCACGAAGGTGTGCAGCATCAGCGTGACGTGCGGTTGTCCCGTGTGCCCGGCCTTGTGCCATGCGGCGCGATAGAGCTTGAGCTTCTCGGCGACGTCCTCGATCTTCTGCCCGAGCAAGTGCGTCAGGAGGTGGCAGCCCAGTGTGCCGGCCTGCTCGAACGTTTCCGGGTTGCCCGCGGCCGTGACCCACATCGGCAACTCCTTTTGCACCGGACGCGGCAAGGTCTGCACCTCGACCATCTTTCCGTTCGGGCCGGGGAAGGGCAGCTTCTCGCCGCGCCACAGGCGCCGCACGACGTCGATGTTCGCGAGCATCTCGTTCTTGCGATTGGCGAACGCCTGCGGAGCGATGACGAAATCGTTCGGCTGCCAGCCGGAGGCGAACGAGATGCCGACGCGTCCCTGCGAGATGTTGTCGACGAAGGCCCATTCCTCCGCAACGCGGATCGGGTGGTGCAAAGGCAGCACGCAGCTGCCCGCGCGGATCTGGATGCGTGACGTGCACGCCGCGATGGCCGCGCTCGTCACCGCGGGGTTCGGGTACAGGCCCCCGAACGCGTGGAAGTGACGCTCCGGTGTCCACACCGCGGCAAACCCGTTGCTGTCGGCGAACCTGGCGCCTTCCATCAGCAGGCGATACCGGTCGGACGCAGTCGATGCGTGATCGCTCGCGAAGTAGAACAGGCTGAACTCGGGCGCCATGGCCTCCTGCTTCACCTCGTGGGCATGCAGCACCACCGTGAAACCCCTTGCGAGCGTCCAGCACAGCTCGAGCACCGAGATGTCGAACGACAAGCTGGTGACGGCCAGCCACTTGCCAGGCGGATCGCGGGTGATGCGTGGATCCATGCCCGCGAAGAAGTTGAGCACGTTGCGATGGGTCACCATCACGCCTTTGGGCTTGCCGGTGGAGCCCGAGGTGTAGATGACGTACGCGGGGCACGCGGGGTCTGTCGGCGGCAACGCGGCGTTGGCCGTCCGTTGCGCGAGCCGGGCGAACGACGCAGCATCGATGACGAGCGGGGTGCCCGAATCCTCGACCATGAATTCGATCCGCTCGCGCGGGTACTCGGGGTCGAGCGGCAGGTAGGCCGCGCCCGCCTTCAATATTGCGAGTTGCGCGATCGCAAGGTCCGGCGAGCGCTCGAGGTTCAGGCCGACGATGTCGCGGGGCTTGACGCCTTCGGCGACGAGCGACCGGGCGAGGGCGGTGGCGCGCTCGTCGAGATCCCGGTACGTGAGCCGGCTGCCGAAGAACTCGATTGCGATGCGGTCGGGCGTGCGTTGGGCTTGCGCTGCGATGGCATCGTGCACGCCGGACGCCGTATCGAAGTCCGTGCGCGTGTCGGCCGCGGGCAATTCATCGGGCGGTGCAAGGGAGGGCTGGCCCAGGTCGAACGAGGATTGCCAATGGCACAGATGCGCGGCGATTCGCTCGAGCGTCGCGCGCGACCACACGCCGCTACCGACGATGGCCTCCGGGGTCACGAGCAGCTCCACCTTGTCGGGCGAGCCGCCGTTCTCGCAAAAGGCAACGCGAACGTCTCCCACTTTCGGGTGTTTGTCACCGAGCCGCGTGGGGAGGTCGCGCGAATAAGGGCCCGCTTCGCGCACCTTCGCCACTTCGGCAGCGGGGTCGCCCTGCACCGTGAGCGGCACGAAGCGCTGCAACCAGGGCTCGAGCCCGGCCGGAACATGCGCATCGACGAGAAGCGAGACACGCTCCTGCGACGTCACGGCACCCAGCCACGCAGCAAAAGCCTCGAGCGAGATGCGACGGCCCAGCGGCAAGCGAACCGATTCGGCGCCGGCACCATGTTCGCGCGGGTACGGCAATTCCACCGGCGCGATCGCGGGAAGCGCACGCGTCCAGTAGCGCTCCCCCTTTGCGATCGCCGGTGTTGCGGCATTGATCCGGTCGCGAAGCGGCGCATCGAGCAACGGCAACCGCTCCCCCGGATGCGGGACGGCCGGTGGCGAGTCGAGCGACAGGACGACGTCGGCATCTTTCGCTGCGACGGTGATTGCGTTCCCGAGCGACGCGACGACGGTCCCCGGCGCGGCGCCGGACCCCGTCGGTGCGACGCGCGCCTCGCGCACGAACGCAACGCCGGTCGCGAACAAGACCTTCGGCCGCGCCAGCGGATTCGCATACGTCCCGAAGTCGAGCGCGCGAACCTGCGCCACGATCTCGTTCGCGGGTCGCGTGAAGTCGAGTGTGGCGAGCGCGTCCGGACGGCGATCGCGGCTGAAGTACGTCCGTCCGCCCGATTGCGCGGTCAATGCAAGGTCGCCCCTTGCGGCGTCATTTGCGATTTCGGTGAACGCAGCGAGACCGGCTTCGTAGCAGCGCGCATTCAACCCCAGCGCGGTCACGTCGGCGTCGATCGCGAATTTCACCTGCTTGACGATCCGTCCTGCATCGACGCGGTCGGTCATCTCGTGCCACGTGATGCCATGCTCCCGCTCTCGATGCAGCAGCGCCCATGCAGGCGCATTCAACCCGGCATAGCGTGGCAGCGGCCCGTCGTGGAAATTGATCGCGAGCTTGCGCGCGCGGCCGATCAGCCCTGCAGGCAGGACCTCGAGATTCGCTACCGAGAAGAAGTAGTCGAAGTCGAGCCCCGGCAGCTCGATCGCTTCATCCGCTTCGAATTGCCGGTGCGCGAAGCCGTTGGCCCGGGCCCAGTGCGAAATCTCCGCGTTGCGGGTCGCGATGAAGGCGATGCGATGCCCGGCATCGCGCCAGGCCTGCGCGCACCGCGCCAGGAGAGTCCCGTCTCCCACGAATACAGCACTCGTACTGCTCATTGATCAAAGTGCCTTTCCTGCAAGGCCGTCCGTCAGGCGGCAAAAAATCGTTGGCGCGCTGCACGCGCGCTGCCCAGTCGTTCGATGTCCGAGGCCGAGCCGCAATTCGTGCGCTTCAGCACGAAGTCCGGGTCGGCCGGCGCGCACAGCACCACCGCCAGCGCGCAGTCGTCATACGCGTGCACGACCGCCCCGCGCCCCGCGCAGCGCTGCATGCTGCCCGCCACGTGAACGTCGAAGCGCCCGGCGGTGCGACGCACACTGCAGATGCGCGGGTTGGCATCGTCCAGCCCGATACCGCACGCTTTCCAGAACGCTTCGAGCGCGGTCCACTGGAAGAAGAACTGCCGCGTGGTCACCGGCTCGTTCGTGACGACGTACGCCCCCAGCAATCCGGCGTCGACGGGTTTGCCGTCGATGTGTTCGATGTCGATGCCCACGGGCGCATGCGAAGTCAGCGCGCAGGCCACCGCGTCCCTCGATCGCGACAGGCTCACATGCAGGTCCGGCGCCTGCGCGATGAAAGGGCGGCCTTTCGGGTCGTGCAGCAGTTCGATCTCCTGCGCCGCAAATCCGCATTCGTGCATGACGAGCGCCTTGAGCATCGCGTGCGCGGCGATGTACGCACAGCGATCGGCCTCGAAGCGAAAACGCCTCGCGGCTACGCGCTCACCTTCGTCCAGGAGGTGTTCGAGCTCCTGCGACTCCGCGGCCGACCATTGGCCCGGACGCGCGCAGGCGAGCCGCACTTCAGGCGCCGGCATAGCGCTGCACGCTCACGCGGCTCGCGGTGTAGTGGCGCCATGCGAGATTGGTGCGCACGATGGCCTGCGACCACGCCTCCCACGCAAGCTCGCGCTCGGGCGAGCCCGGGGGTTGCGACTGCAGCGCTTGCCACGCTGCGCGCTCGCGCTTCACCGATTCGTCGTAGATCTCGCAGAAGGATGTGTTGTCGACTGGCTTTTCCATGGAATTGCTGTGCCTGATGCAAGCCCATGAATAGTGCGACAGCGCACGGCTCATCCATGCGTTGACAAACCAAGTTCCGGCACCGTCCTACAGGGCGGTGGGACGGGTTCCTTCAATCGAGAAGCGCGTGCCGGATCGGCTCGATCCAGCTGTTGGTTTTCGGCGAGAAAACGCCGAAACTCGAGGCAAATTCCCAGTACGCCCAGCCGATGCCGCGCTTCTCGGCTTCGTCGCGGACGATGCGTGTGTAGGCCTCGCGTGATTTCAGGTCCGCCTTTTCGTAAGCGCCGAACTCGCCGAGGTAGACCGGGTAGCCGGTCATCTCGTTCCACCGCCGTGCGGCCTCGAGCGCGTCCACGACCTGGGCGCGCTGCTTGTCGTCGCAGCACGGAGCGCCCACCTTGTATTGCGGCATCCATTCGACGCCCTGGTGCGTGAACGCCATCGGGTCGTAGTTGTGGATCATCACGATGATGTTGCGGTCCATCGGCAGCCGCAGCTTCTTCAGCGACGGGATGCCGTTCCACTCGTCGGGCCCAATCAGGACGGTGCGGTTGGGGTTGGTCGCGCGAACGACGCCGAGAGTCCGCGTCGCAAGGGCGTTCCACTTTTCGCCGCTCAACCGGTCGTGCGGTTCGTTCAGCAGTTCGAACAGCAGCTTCGGCGACCGGTCCCGGTATCGCGCCGCGATCTGCTTCCACAGGTTCACCAGCCGCTCGTCGACCACGGAGGCGTCCACCTGGAACTCGTTCGGGTGTGGCTTGTCGCCCGTGATCTGCGTGTAATGGTGCACGTCGAGGATGACGTACATGCCTTTCGCCAGGAAGCCGTCGACGGCCGCGTCCACGCGCTTGGCGAACGCCTCGTCGATGGTTGCATCGGCAGTCGGCGCGGCGTGGTTGCTCCACCTCACAGGCAGCCGCACCGTCTTGAACGGACCGGCGACCATGTCGACGTACGCCGGTTCGAGCTTCACGCCCCAATCGCCTTCGCGAGGCGCATCGAGCATGTTGCCCATATTGATGCCTCGGCCGAGGCTGCGCGCGATGTTGCATGTTTCGGGCGTGACGGCGTTGCACGACTGCGGAGCGGCATTCGCGAGCGCGGCGCATGAGGCCAGGAGAAAAGCAAGGGCGTGACGGAAGTGCATTTGCGGATTCTGCCGCCCCGTCATTGCTGGGCTGCGGACGCGCACGTCATCCACACAAATTCCCCGCGTGCGTGAACAAAGACGCGGACATTCGGTGCGTGTTGTTGTATGCGTGCTAGATCACTCAGCTGGTTGTCAGGCATTGCAGGAAATGCGACAGCGTGCGTGGGCTGTTTGTCCCTCAGGTGTGTGGAGGGCGTCCTACAGAGGCTCAGCAGCGTTTCCGACAGATGCGAATTGGTGCGCGTTCTTACAGTGGAGGCCGCTTCAGCCCCTACCAATTCACGACGGATACCTCATGAGCGCGATCACCACGACACGGACCCAATCGGACCCGGCCCACTTCCTCAAGATCGCCAACGATGGGGCAGGGCTGTCCACCCATGAGCAACTCTGGCGCTGGCTGCAAGGCGATGTGCAGCAGTGGCTGTGCCACGAAGTCATGCTGATCGGCTGGGGCGACTTCCGCACCGGCGACCTGCAATACGACATCGTGTCGAGCCTGCCGGGCATGCGCTCGCACGACTGGACCGTCGCCGGCATCGCGCCGATCATTTCGTATTTTCGCGATTGCTGGGCGGCCGCGCAGCACCAGCCCACCCAACTCGACGCGTCCGTGTGCGGCGACCTCGTGCAAGGTGCCGGCGATGGCGCAGCGCCCGAAGCGTTGAAGACAATGAAGACCGCGCTCGTGCACGGCATCCGCCGCTCGCGCGGTGGATCGGAACGTGTGTTCGTAGCGTTGAGCAGGCAAGGCGAGGTTGCACCCGCCGCGGCCACGTCGCTGAAACTGCTGCTTCCATTCATGGACACTGCGTTACGCCAAATGCCCCCTGCGCCGGTCCGCCAGGCGCCATGCTCGCGCGTTGATATGCGGCATCGCAATGCTGCGCGTATTCCTGTCCTGTCCGAGCGCGAGCGCCAGATCATGGTGTGGGTCGCGATGGGCAAGACCAATCCCGAAATCGGAATGATCCTCGACATCAGCGAATTCACGGTGAAGAACCACATGAAGAGCATCTTCAGCAAGCTGGACGTGACGAACCGCGCCCAGGCAGTCGCGAAGCTGGAGCGGATGCATGCCCATGCCTGATGCCAAGCCGGTGCTCGGCGTGCGTGTTCCGCCGCCACCGCCTTCCGCAGCCGCCGCCACCGCCCTCGCACAGAACAAGCTGCTGGTCACGCTCGAGGCGATCCTCGAGCCGGCCATCGTTGTCCTGTCGCTGTGGTTCCTGGTGTGGGTGCTCGACGGTGAACTGACGGCCGAGTGGCTCGTGGCCTCGATCGTCGCTTTTGCGTTGTCCTTTCCCGGCCGCTCGCTGTTGCGTTCCCCGCCGGACCGCGTGGTCTTCAACGTGCTGCTGGCGTGGGGATGGACCGCGGGGTTGATGCTTGCGCTCGGTTTCGCCACAGGCCATATCTACGAATTCCCGGCGCCCGTCATCGTGCACTGGTTGTGGTTCGCGCCGGCGATGCAGCTCGTCGCGCATTGGGGCCTGCGCCTGGCGGCGCCGCACCTCGTTCGCCTGCAAGGCCCGCCGCTGCGCGCCGTGATCGTCGGCATGAACGAGCAAGGCTGCTCGCTCGCCGACCGTATCAATTCGGGGCCCTACACGGGAATCGAGCTTGTCGGCTTCTTCGACGATCGCACGCCCGACCGCCAATTCGGGTCCGACCGCCATCGCATGCTCGGCCGTATCTCCGAGATCGCGCAATTCGTGAAGATGCATCGCGTGCAGCTGATTTACCTGTCGCTGCCGATGGCGTCACAGCCGCGCATCAAGGAGCTGCTCGACGCGCTGAAGGACACGACGGCTTCTGTTTACTTTGTGCCCGACATGTTCGTGACCGACCTGATCCAGGGCCGCTCGGACAGCGTGTGCGGCCTGCCCGTGATCTCCGTTTGCGAAACGCCTTTCCGCGGCCCCGCCGGCGTGCTCAAGCGTGCCGAGGATTTCGTGCTGGCGTTGATGATCCTCGTGCTGATCTCCCCCGTGCTGCTGGCGATCGGGGCGCTGGTCAAGCTCACGTCACCGGGCCCCGTGATCTTCCGGCAGCGCCGGTACGGGCTCGATGGGCAGGAGATCATCGTCTACAAGTTTCGCTCGATGCGCGTCGTCGAGGACGGGGCCGTGATCCAGCAGGCACGCAAGAACGACGACCGCGTTACCCGGGTGGGTGCGATTTTGCGAAAAACCTCCATGGATGAGCTGCCGCAATTTATCAACGTATTGCAAGGACGGATGAGCATTGTCGGCCCCCGCCCACATGCTGTCGCGCACAACGAGATGTACCGTGGCCTCATTAAAAGCTACATGGTCCGGCACAAGGTCAAACCCGGAATCACCGGGTGGGCGCAAGTAAACGGCTTCCGGGGAGAAACGGACTCGCTGGAGAAGATGGAAGGGCGGATTCGCTGCGACCTGGACTACTTGCGCAACTGGTCCCTGCGGCTCGATCTGCTGATCATTTTCAAGACGATCAGGCTCGTATTCAAGGATGCTTCGGCCTATTGATGGGACTATAGTGCAACCGGACCATTGCGCGTTGCGCGGGGTTTCGTGAACATCAACCGGAGAAAAAACTTGAAGAAACTATCCATTCCAACGACTGTCACGCTCGCCTCACTGATCATGCTGGCCCCCGCCGCTTTCGCCCAGGAGTCCCTCGCGGACGAAGGCCTGCACTTCGGTGCCAGGCTCGGGGTGGAACATGACAGCAACGTGCTGCGTACATCTGCCGGCACCGTGTCGGATACCGCGTGGACCGCAGGCGTGGGCTTGCGCTACAACAAGCAATTCAGCTTGCAGAAATTGCATGCCGACGTGGAATGGGACACGTGGCGGTATAGCAGCCACTCCGGCCTCAATTTCAATACGCTCAATTACGCGCTCGGTTGGGACTGGAGCATCACGCCGCGTTTCCACGGCACGCTCAGCGCCGATCGCCGCCAGTTCCGCGAAGTGACGACCGACCCGGTGGCGCCGTTCGCCAACCACATCGGCCGCCGCACGGAACGCAATGAACTCGCCGAAGCGGGCTTCGGTGTGGCGGGCCCATGGCGCCTGCTTGCCGGCGTGTCGCACTACAAGACGGAAAGCAGCCAGCCGGGCAGCTGGGATGCCAGCCCCGATATCACGTTTGCGCAGGTCGGCGTCGGATATGAAGCGGCATCGGGGTCGACGGTGAACCTGCGCTTCAAGCGCGGCAAGGGCGACTATCACGACCCGACGTTCGCGACG
This sequence comes from Ramlibacter sp., assembly GCA_035526975.1. Taxonomy (GTDB): domain Bacteria; phylum Pseudomonadota; class Gammaproteobacteria; order Burkholderiales; family Burkholderiaceae_C; genus Ramlibacter. The sequence continues at coordinate 4,098 of DATLBJ010000177.1, read as the reverse complement.
TTCGCGGCGCTGAACACGGATTTCCGCGACACCGAAGAAGAACTCGCGGTGCGCTGGCTGCTCTCGGGCAAGACCACGCTCGATGGGCGCATCGCCCACGTGAGCCGCCGTCACGAAAACGCACCGGGCCTCGATTTCAGCGGCATGGCCGCGGCGTTGAACGCCAATTGGGACATCACCGCCAAGACGCGCCTCGCCGGCGGTTGGGTGCACGACATCAGCGCTTCGGGCCTGCCCACGGGCGGCCACGTCGAGAGCGACCGGCTCTTCATCTCCCCGGTGTGGCAGGCCACGGCCAAGACATCGTTCAACCTGCGCTGGGACCACACCCGCCGCGAATGGAAGGATGCCGCCGCCATCTTCCCCGCCGGCCGTGCCGACACGCTTGATTCACTTCAGGCCGGCGTGGACTGGAATGCGCTTCGCACCATTACCGTGTCCGGCTACGTCCGCCACGAAAAGATGAGTTCTTCGATCAATCCCGGCTACCGCGCGAACGTCTACGGTGTCCTCGCGCGCGCCAATTTCTAAATCCACCCCAGGGAGAGTCCATATGTTGCCCAAACTGCTTCGTTCAATCGTCGGGGTTGCCGTACTGGCCCTCGCATCAGGCATCGCCTGTGCACAGGACGCGAGCAGGTCGGGCGACTATCGCCTCGGCGCGGGCGATTCCATCAAGGTGCAGGTCTACCAGAACCCCGAGCTGTCGATGGAGTTGCGCGTGTCCGAGAGCGGCGTGGTCAATTACCCGCTGGTCGGCAACCTGCAGCTCGGCGGCCTGACGGTCACCGAGGCGGAGCGTGCCATCGCCAAAGGCCTGAAGGACAGGGACATCCTGAAGGCCCCGCAAGTGAGCATCAACGTGGCGACGGTGCGGGGCAGCCAGGTGGCGGTGCTCGGGCAGGTGCAAAAGCCCGGACGCTTCCCGCTGGAGACGACCACGGTGCGCGTGAGCGAAATGCTTGCGGCGGCCGGCGGCGTCACGCCGCAAGGCGACGAACGTGTCGTCGTCACGGGCACCCGCAACGGCCAGCCCTTCCGCAAGGAAGTCGACGTGCAGCAACTGTTCGCCGGCAACAGCACCGACGACATCGTCGTGCATCCCGGCGACACGCTGTTCGTTGCGAAGGCGCCTTCATTCTTCCTGTCCGGCGAAGCCAAGACACCGGGCAGCTATCGCATCGAGCGCGGCATGACCGTGCAGCAGGCGATCGCGGCCGGGGGCGGCATCACGGCGCGCGGCAGCATCAACCGCGTGCGCATCACGCGCAAGCAGTCCGACGGCCGTGAAGTGACGATCGACCCGCGCCTGAACGACGTCGTGCAGCCCGGCGACGTGGTCGTCGTGCGCGAAAGCATTTTCTAAAACCAAACAGGGAGTAGGGCGCATGAGCCTGTCACAGTTTTTCTCGATCCTGCGCGCACGCCGCGGGCTGGCGGGCTTCATCCTGCTGGCCACGCTGCTGCTCGCAATGAGCTGGGTGTTCCTGCGCCCCGCAACCTACCGCGCCATCGCCCCCGTCCTCGTCGACGTCCGCATGGACCCGACGAACGCCACGCCGCTGCAGGGCATGGTCGCGCCGACGTTCATGACGACGCAGATCGACATCATCAAGAGCGACCGCGTCGCGCAGCGCGCCGCGCAGCTCCTGCCGCCGGACGAGGCGCCGATGAAGGCCTGGCGCGAAGCGGCGCAGAAGAAGCCGGCGCCCGACCGCTGGATCGCACGCGCCCTGCAGGAGCGCCTGGAAGTCAAGCCCACGCGCGAGACGAACATCATCAACGTGACATGGGTGGGCCGCACACCGGCCGAAGCCGCGCGCGTGGCCAACGCTTTCGCGCAGGCGTATCTCGAGACCAACCTCGACATCAAGACCGAGCCCGCCAAGAAGTACACGGTGTGGTTCGACGAGCAGACGCAAGGCGCGCGGGATCGCCTCGAGAAGGCGCAGCAGAAGCTGGCCGCCTTCCAGGAGAAGGCCGGGATCGTCACGGCCGACGAGAAGTCCGACTTCGAGGTCACGCGCCTGAATGACCTCGTGCAGCAGCTGTCGGTGGCGCAAAGCCGCGGTGTCGGCGGCTCGTCCGCCGGTGCATCCGATGCGAGCCCGCTGGTGAACAACCTGCGCCAGGACGTTGCGCGCATGGAAGCCAAGATCGCGCAAGGCTCGGCCACGATGGGCTCGCGCCATCCCGAGATGATGCGCATGCAATCCGAGCTCGCTGCGATGAAGGCGCGCCTGGGCGAAGAGTCGCATCGCGTCGGCATCACCGCCGCGCAAGGCGCCGAAGGCCGCGCCGCTCGCGTGCGTGAACTGCAGACGGCGATCGGCGACCAGAAGCAGCGTGTCCTTGCGCTCAATCGCCAGCGTGCCGAAATGAGCATCCTCAAGTCCGATGTCGATTCTGCGCAGAAGGCGTTCGACACGGTCACGGCCAGCGCCGCGCAGGCCCGCCTGCAGTCGATGAGCAACCAGACCAACGTGATGAAGCTCGCGCCCGCCGTCGAGCCGATGGAAGCCGCGGGCCCGACGACGCTGCAGGCGATGCTGATCGGCCTGGCCGTCGGCATCGTGCTGGCGATCGCCGGCGCGTTGATGGCCGAACTTGCGAACCGCCGCGTGCGCACGGTCCAGGATCTTTCGATGGTCACGCACCTGCCGATCCTCGCGTCGGTGCCGGCCGCCAATTCGTCCCACTACCAGCCGCTGCGCCTGTCCGCGCCGACATCGCGCCGGCTGGCCCTCGCGAGGAGCGCCGCATGAGCAGTACCAGCACGCAGATCTATCCGCTGCCGAACCGGATGGACCTGAGGGAGCTCGACATCGAGCTGCCCTCGCGCGAAGCGGCGCAGCCGATCGGCGCCATCCTCGTGGAGAACGGCGCGCTGCAGCAGCAGGACGTGCAGCGCATCCTCGACTACCAGAAGAAGGCCGGCCTGATGTTCGGCGAGGCCGGCATCGCGATGGGCCTGCTCGACGAGGAAGACGTCAAGCGCGCGCTCGCCTTGCAGTTCGGCCATGCTTACCTCGCGCCCGACACTTCGGGTTTCGGCGAAGAGCTGGTGGCGGCGACCGATCCGGACAGCGACGCGGTCGAACACCTGCGCGTGCTGCGCAGCCAGTTGATGCTGCGCTGGTTCGAGAACGACGCGCGCCAGGCCGCACTCGCGGTCGTGAGCCCCGGCGTCGGCGAAGGCCGCAGCTACATCACCGCGAACCTCGCGGTGCTCTTCTCGCAACTGGGCAAGCGCACCTTGTTGATCGACGCCGACCTGCGCCGTCCCCGCCAGCACGAGATCTTCGGGCTCACGGGCCGCGTCGGGCTGTCGACGGTGTTGTCGGGCCGCGCGGGCTGGGAAGCCGTCAACGAGATCAAGTCCCTGCCAGGCCTGTGGGTGTTGCCTGCGGGCGCGACGCCGCCCAACCCGCAGGAGTTGCTGTCGCGCCCGGGCTTCGCACGATTGATCCAGGCGCTTCGCGCAAGCTATGAAGTGATCCTGATCGACACGCCGGCGGGCTCGGTGTGGGCCGATGCCGGCACCGTCGCCGCGCGTGCGGGTGCTGCGCTGATGCTCGCGTGCCGCGATGCAACGTCGGTTCCGCGCGTTGCCCATTTCGCGGACGACCTGCGGCAGTTCGGTGTGACCATCGTCGGCGCCGTCCTCAACGGCGCGTCGCCGACCAAACCGGACCGCGTCGCACCGAATACCAGCGCGCGCTTGCGCGCCTGAAACCGGACAGCCGAAACGCGTTCGAAATGAATGCGACAGTTGAATGGCAACCGCGGTGGCGCGAGCTCGTGCAGGGCGTGGTGCGCGTCCACACCGAGCGGGGCGAACAGCAGCTGCTCGAATCGATCGCGAACCCGGCCGAGCCCACGGTGCTCGCGTTCGTCAACGCGCATGCGATGAACTCCGCCGCGTCGTCGAAGAAATTCTTCGACGCGCTGATGTCCGCCGACATCGTGCTGCGTGACGGCGCCGGCATGGCGATCCTGCTGCGCCTGTTGAACCAGTCGCCGGGCCTGAACCTCAATGGCACGGACCCGATCCCGAAGATCCTCAAACTCTACGCAGGCCGCTCGATCGCGCTGTTC
>DATLBJ010000176.1:0-6951 GCA_035526975.1 Ramlibacter sp. | reverse complement strand
TCTCTTCGCCCACCAGATAACCGATGGCCCCACCATGGTCTCCGTACTGCAGCACCGCGGTCGGCGAGGCCTTGATGCCCAACTTGTGTTCGATCGACACGCAGTGCACGTCGTTGCGCGCGCCCAGCGAGCCGTCCTTGTTCACCATGAACTTCGGCACGACGAACAGGCTGATGCCCTTCACCCCCTCCGGTGCGCCGCTCACGCGCGCCAGCACGAGATGGACGAGGTTGCGCGCCATGTCGTGCTCGCCGTAGGTGATGAAGATCTTCGTGCCGAATACCTTGTACGTGCCGTCCGGCTGCGGTTCGGCGCGCGTGCGAACGAGTGCAAGGTCGGAGCCCGCTTGCGGCTCCGTGAGGTTCATGGTGCCGGTCCATTCGCCGGTGATCATCTTCTCGAGGTAGGTCGCCTTGAGCTCGTCCGAGCCGGCGGTGATCAGCGCCTCGATCGCGCCGTCCGTGAGCAGCGGGCACAGCGCGAAGCTGAGGTTCGCCGAGTTGAGCATCTCGCCGCACATCGCGCCGATCGTCTTGGGCAGGCCCTGCCCGCCGAAGTCCTGCGGATGCTGCAGGCCTTGCCAGCCGCCTTCGCCGAACAGCTTGAAGGCCTCCTTGAAGCCCGGCGTCGTCGTGACGATGCCGTCCTTCCACGACGACGGGTTCTTGTCGCCCGCGACGTTCAGCGGCGCGACCACGCCCTCGTTGAATTTCGCGCACTCCTCGAGCACGGCGGCCGCCGTGTCGAAGCCTGCATCCTCGAAGCCCGGCATCTTCGCGATCTCGTCGATGTTCGCGAGATGCCGGATATCGAACAGCATGTCCTTCAACGGGGCCTTGTAGCTCATGGTTCGCCTCAGAGCGCTTTGACGAGTTCCGGAATCGCGGTGAACAGGTCGGCTTCGAGGCCGTAGTCCGCCACGCTGAAGATCGGCGCTTCCGGATCCTTGTTGATCGCGACGATCACCTTCGAATCCTTCATGCCCGCCAGATGCTGGATCGCCCCGGAGATGCCCGCGGCGATGTACAGCTGCGGCGCGACGATCTTGCCGGTCTGGCCCACTTGCAGGTCGTTCGGGGCGTAGCCCGCATCGACCGCCGCGCGGCTGGCACCGATCGCAGCCCCGAGCTTGTCGGCAAGAGGCGTCATCACTTCCTGGAACTTCTCGCTCGAGCCGAGCGCGCGGCCCCCCGAGACGATGATCTTTGCGGCCGTGAGTTCGGGGCGGTCGTTCCTCGCGATCTCGTTGCCTTCGAATTTGCTCTTGCCGCTGTCGGCGACGGCGGCGATCGTCTCGACTGCGCCCGCCCCCCCGGTTGTTGCAGCGGGATCGAAACCCGTCGTGCGAACGGTGATCACTTTCTTTTCATCGAGGCTTTGCACCACCGCGATCGCGTTGCCCGCGTAGATCGGACGCTCGAACGTGTCCGCGGCATCGACCTTGGTGATGTCGCTGATCTGGCCCACATCCAGCTTCGCTGCGACGCGCGGGGCGACGTTCTTGCCGCCGGCGGTGGCCGGGAACAGGATGTGGCTGTAGTTGCCGGCGATCGCCAGCACTTGCGCGGCCACGTTCTCGGCGAGCCCGTGCGCGAAGTATTCGGCGTCGGCATGCAGCACTTTGGCGACGCCGGCGATTTGCGCGGCAGCTTTCGCGGCTTCACCGGCATTGTGGCCGGCGACCAGCACATGCACGTCGCCGCCGCATTGCGCAGCGGCGCTGACGGTGTTCAGGGTGGCGCCCTTGATGGACGCGTTGTCGTGTTCGGCAATGACCAGTGCGCTCATCTCAGATCACCTTCGCTTCGTTCTTCAGTTTCGCGACGAGGGTCGCCACGTCCGGCACCTTCACGCCGGCGCCACGCTTGGCAGGCTCGGTGACCTTCAAGGTCTTCAGGTGCGGCTTGATGTCCACGCCGAGATCGGCCGGCTTGAACGTGTCGAGCTGCTTTTTCTTGGCCTTCATGATGTTGGGCAGCGTGACGTAGCGCGGCTCATTGAGGCGCAGGTCCGTCGTGATGACGGCAGGCATCGTGAGGGACACCGTTTCGAGGCCGCCGTCCACTTCACGCGTGACCTTCACGCGGCCATCAGCGACTTCCACTTTCGAAGCGAACGTCGCCTGGGGAAGATCGCACAATGCGGCGAGCATCTGGCCCGTCTGGTTGCAGTCATCGTCGATGGCCTGCTTGCCCAGGATGATGAGGCCCGGTTGTTCCTTGTCGACGATCGCCTTGAGGAGTTTCGCCACCGACAGCGGCTGCAGCTCTTCGGCGGTCTCCACGAGGATCGCGCGATCGGCGCCGATGGCCATCGCGGTGCGCAGCGTCTCCTGGCACTGGGCGACACCGCACGACACCGCGATCACTTCGGTAACGACGCCCTTTTCCTTCAGCCGCACTGCCTCTTCGACGGCAATCTCGTCGAAGGGATTCATGCTCATCTTCACGTTGGCGATGTCGACACCGGTGTTGTCCGACTTGACGCGAACCTTCACGTTGAAATCGACCACCCGTTTGACCGGGACGAGGACCTTCATGCGGGACTCCTGGAGTGCTGGATTGGAATTGACGTTTACGTAAACGGAATGTCTGGATTCTAGGGGTTGAGGGCATTGTCGCCCCCTAAAAAAGCACGCTCGTTCTTTTTTTGGATTATAGGCAGCCCGCGCGGTCGCGCCAGGTGCGCGAGTCCACATGTTGACAATTGCCTGACCCGGCGGTCGGTGAATCCGGGTAAGTCTGGAACGGACGCCTACGAGGCGCCGCGTACATTGGTCCCCATCCAACATAGCAGGAGAAAGACATGAAAAAGCCGCTGATGTGCGCCGTCGCGCTGGCCGCGTTCGCCGCACTGCCCGCCGGTGCGCAAACGGTCCTCACCGCGTCCACGTGGCTGCAGCCCACGCACGCGATGTCGCTCGCGCAGAAGGAGTGGTGCGACCTGCTGGAGAAAAACACGGCGGGCAAGATGAAGTGCAACATCCTGCCGCGCGCGGTGGCGAACCCGCCCGGGACGTACGACGCGGTGAAGAATGGCCTGGCCGACATCTCGTTCACGGTGCACGGCTACACACCGGGCCGCTTCGTGCTCACGCAAATGGCCGAGTTCGGTTTCCTGGGCGATGCCGCCGAGCCGCTGTCGGTGGCTTTCGACAAGGTCGCGCGCAAGCACCCGCAGTTCGCGCAGGAGCACCAGGGTGTGCACGTCATCACGCTGTTCACGCACGGCCCCGGCATGCTGATGAACACGAAAAAGCAGGTCGCGAAGATGGAGGACCTGCAGGGGATGAAGTGGCGCGTCGGCGGCGGGATGGTCAATGACATGACCAAGGTGCTCGGCATGAACGCGACGCTGAAGCCCGCAACGGAAAACTACGAACTGCTGTCGTCGGGCGTGATGGACGGGACGCTGCTGCCGGCGGAATCGGCCGAGTCGTTCAAGATCGACAAGCTGATCAAGTACGTCACCACCTTCCCGGGCGGCCTGTACAACACCAGCTTCGTGATGATGATGAACCAGGGCCGCTACGACAAGCTCACCGCCGAAGAGAAGAAAGCCGTCGATGCGATCTCGGGCGAAGTGGCGGCGCGCATCCTCGGGCGCCAGTGGGACAAGGCGGACCGCCGCTCGTACGCGCTGATGCAGGCCAACAACGTGCAGATCACGAAGGCCGACGCGAAGTTCGTCGCCGACGTGAAGGCCAAGACCAATACGCTCGAACAGAAGTGGGCGCAGGACGCAGAAGCGAAAGGCCTGAAGGACGCGGCAAAGGTGCTCGCGGAATTCCGCGCGGAAATCGCGAAGCAGCAGAAGTAACTCATCCCCGGTGGTACAAAGGCGGCGCACCCGTGCCGCCTTTTTTGCGCCCATGAAACCCAAGCAAATCCTCGAAACCGCCAGCGGACTGCTCTCCGCACTTGCCCTGTTTGCCATCATGGCGCTGACGTTCTTCGACGTGCTCGGCCGGAAGTTCGCGAACAACTCCATCCCCGGCTCGCTCGAGATGACGGAGATGCTCATGGTGGTGGTGATCTTCGCGTCGCTGCCGCTGGTGTCGATGCGCGGCGAGCACGTGCTCTTCGACTCGATGGACCCATACCTTCCCGAGGCGGTCGTGAAGGTGCAGAAGGCGGTCATCCACGCATTGCTCGCGCTGCTGCTCATCGGCCTCGCATACCTGATGTGGAGGGAAGGCGGCAACTTCGCGGCAGCCGGCGAGACAACCGCGCAATTGAAAGTGCCCAAGGCGCCGTTCATCTACGGGATGTCGGTGTTGTCGGCGCTGGCGGGGCTTGTCCACATCGCGCTCATCTTCCAGCCGCCGCCCGACCTGGCCGAGGGCGAAGGAGCGGCGCTGTGATCGAGGCGCTCACCGGCTTTGCGCTGATCTTCATCCTGGCCTTGCTGCGCTTCCCGCTCGCGTTCGCGATGGGCGTGGTCGGCCTTGGCGGGATCGCCGTCATGCGCGGATGGCAACCCGCATTGGCAAGCACGGCGCAGGTCGTCTATGAAACAGGCTTTGCCTACACGCTTTCGGTCATCCCCTTGTTCATCCTCATGGGCAACTTCGTGGCGCGTGCCGGCCTCGCGCAGGAGTTGTTCCACGCCGCCTACACATTCATCGGCCATGTGCGTGGCGGGCTGGCGCATGCAACGGTTGCGGCGTGCGCGGGCTTCGGCGCGATCTGCGGCTCCTCGATCGCAACCGCGGCCACGATGGGCAAGGTGGCGTACCCGTCGATGAACAAGCTCGGTTACAGCAACGAGTTGTCGATGGGGGTCATCGCCGCGGGCGGCACGCTCGGCATCATGATCCCGCCGTCCACGATCATGGTGATCTACGGGATCATCACCGAGACGAACATCGGCAAGCTGTTCGCGGCGGGCGTGATCCCGGGTGTGCTGACCGCGCTGCTCATGATGGGCGGCATCGTCTGGATCACGTGGCGCGATCCGGCGCACGCACCGCCCGGCGAGCGCAGCACATGGCCGCAACGCTGGGCCGCGTTGCGCGGCATCTGGGGCGTGCTGGTGCTGGTGGTCGTCGTGCTGGGCGGGATTTATGGCGGCTTCTTCACAGCAACCGAAGGCGCGGGCTTCGGCGCGGCGGGCGCCTTCATCTTCGCGCTGCTGCGCGGCCGCCTGACCTGGCGCATCACCTATGAAGTGCTTGTGGAATCCGCGCGCACGACGGCGATGCTGTTCACGCTGCTGATCGCGGCCACCATCTTCGCGAACTTCGTGAACTTCACGACCATGCCCGGCGACCTGAAAAGCCTCATCACCGGCAGCGGCCTGTCGCCCACGATGGTGATCGTCGCGATGATGGTGATCTACGTGATCCTCGGCACAGTGATGGAGGAACTGACGATGGTGCTGCTCACCATCCCGCTGTTCTTCCCGGTGATCACCTCGCTGGGCTACGACCCGGTCTGGTTCGGCGTGTTGATCGTGATGGTGGTGCAGATCGGGCTGATCTCGCCGCCGGTCGGCATGAACATGTTCGTATTGAACGCTTTGCTGCCCGGAGTGGGCCTCGGCGCGATCTTCCGCGGATGCTGGCCCTTCGTCTTCGTGCTGGCCGTGATGCTGGCGCTGCTGATCGCCTTCCCGCAGCTCAGTTTGTGGCTTCCGTCGTTGATGGCGTAGGGCCGATCACGCGCACGACGCGCTGCGGATACGGGATGTCGATCCCGGCTTCGCGCAAGGTGCTCAGGATGCGCAGGTTCACGTCGGACTTCACGTTCAGCTGGCCATTGGCGGGGTCTTCGATCCAGAAGAACAGCGCGAAGTCCAGGCCGTCCGCGCCGAACTTCACGAAATGCGCGGCGGGCAAGGGATCCTTGAGCACGCGCGGGGTGGCCAGCGCCGCATCGATCAGCATCTGCTGCACGCGCGCTGCATCGCTGTCATAGCCAACCGAGACTTCGGTGGATAAAAGGATGCGCGGATCCGCCAGCGACAGGTTCTCCACGCGCTCGGTCACCACTTTCTCGTTCGGCACGATCGATTCGCGCCCCGCCGCCGAGCGGATCAAGGTGTAGCGCGACTTGATGTCCGTGACCACGCCCTCGAAGTTGTCGATCTTCACCGTGTCGCCGATGCGCAGGCTGCGCTCGAACAGGATGACGAAGCCGCTGATGTAATTGGACGCCAGCTTCTGCAGCCCGAACCCCAGCCCGACGCCGACCGCGCCGCCGAGCACCGACAAGGCCGTCAGGTCGACGCCCACCGTCGTCAGCGCGACGATCAGGCCCACCAGCACCAGCGTCGCGCGGATCGTGCTCGCCGCAACCTTCCTCAGCGAAAGGTCGGTAACGGATTCGACCAGCACCTTGCGCTCGAGCGCGGCCGAGACCCACAGCGTCACCACCATCACGGCACCGCACGACAACACCCCTTGCACGATCGTGAGCAGGCTCACGCGCGTCTTGCCGAACACGAGGTGCATGTCGTCCATGCGGTCCATGACGTCCGGCAGCAGGCCGACGATCCACAGCACCGCGGCGATCCATGCAAGCCAGGAGAACACGCGCTCCATCACGCGCGCGAATCCCGAATTGGGGAACACCACCGTCAGCACGCGCGCCAGGAAGCGGATCACCGCCAGCGAGATCAGCACCGGCAGGGCGATGCGCAGCACGCTCGCAGGCTGCCGCGGCGCGAAATACAGGAAGGCCGCGTAAGTAAGCGAGAGCGCGAGCAGCGGGAACAGCACGCCATCGACGATCGCGCGGCCGAACCACACCGACTGCTGCGTGCGGCGCCGGCCGATCACCCAGCAGATGCCGTAAGCCGCAGCCAGGCAGCCCAGCAGCGCGGCGAATTCCCACGGCACTCCCGGATGGCCCAGGTCGTGGACCAGTTTCTCGAAATCGGTCATCGTTGTCACCCCGGCGAAGGCCGGGGTCGTTGGCGTTGGATGTGCGGGGATTGTGCTATGGCCAA
>DATLBJ010000175.1:0-3424 GCA_035526975.1 Ramlibacter sp. | reverse complement strand
GAACGAGTTCATCTACGCGCTCACCTTCGTGTCGTCGTCGGAAGTGAAGACCGTGCCGGTCGGTGTCATCACCGAGCTGGTCGAGGGCGACGTCTATCACTGGGGGGCGCTGATGGCCGGTGCGCTGCTCGGTTCGCTGCCGGTCGCCGTGCTGTATTCCTTCTTCGTCGAGTACTACGTGTCGGGGATGACCGGCGCCGTCAAGGAATGAAGCTCGGGCTCGTCGGTCTGGGCGCCATGGGGCGCGGCATGGCGGCATCGCTGCGGCGCGCCGGACACGAGCTGCACGTGTGCGATGTACGCGCCGAAGCGGCGCGAGAATTCGCGGCCCAGGGCGGCACGGCGCATTCGAGCCCGGCGGAAGTCGCGCGCGCCTGCGAGGTGCTCATCTCGGTCGTCGTGAACGCCGAGCAGACCGAGCAGGTGTTGTTCGGGGCCGGCGGTGCGGCGGCTGCGATGTCGAAGGGCAGCGTGTTCGTCATGTGCTCCACCGTCGATCCCGAGTGGTCGATCGCGCTGGAAGCTCGCCTCGAGGCCCTGGGCCTGTGGTATCTCGATGCGCCCATTTCGGGCGGTGCGGCCAAGGCCGCCGCCGGCCAGATCACGATGATGACGGCGGGCCGCGCCGAGGCTTACGCGAAGTGCGGCAACGCGCTCGACGCCATGGCGGCGAAGGTCTATCGCCTGGGCGAAAGGGCAGGGCCCGGAAGCACCGTGAAGATCGTGAACCAGCTGCTGGCCGGCGTGCACATCGCGGCCGCCGCCGAGGCGATGGCGCTGGGCATTCGCGCCGGCGTGAAGCCTGCCGACCTCTACGAGGTCATCACGCACAGCGCCGGTACCAGCTGGATGTTCGAGAACCGCATGGCGCACGTGCTCGCAGGGGACTACACGCCGCTGTCGGCCGTCGATATCTTCGTGAAGGACCTCGGCATCGTGCTCGATACGGCGCGGGCGTCGAAGTTTCCCTTGCCGCTCGCGTCCACCGCGCACCAGATGTTCATGCAGGCGTCGTCGGCCGGCCATGGTCGCGAGGACGATGCGGCCGTCATCAAGATCTTTCCCGGCATCGAGCTGCCCGCCGGCAAATGAAGGGACCAGGAATGAAGGCGTTGATCGTTGCAGCAGCGCTCGCCATGACGGCGTGCGCCACGTCGGGTGGGAAGCAGGTTCTCGGCACGAAGCCGGCGTACCTTGCGTCCGTCGCCGAGACCGTTCCGAACCAGGATGCGATCGGCCCGCGCATCTTCATCCCGGGGCTGGACGAGGACTGGGTGCCGCAAGGCCTCGTCGTGATCGGCGACCACATCCTCGTCAGCAGCTACAAGCCGACGCCCAACCTCGAAGCCTCTGCCGGTCCCTGCCGCGTCTATCGCGTGGAGCGCGAAACCGGCATACCGGCGGGCCGGTTCGACGTGCCGCTCGAGAATTGCAACAGCCACGCGGGCGGCATGGCGCACTGGACCCGGGGGCAGCTGCTGCTGGCCGACACGCAGATGCTGTCGCTGATCGACTACGAAAAGGCCTTTGCCACCGGCACGGCGCGTGACGCCATCCGCACCGTGAAGATCGAGGGCGGCTTGCGGGGTTCGCTCGCCGGGAACCAGGGCGGCGAGAGTTGGATCGGCACATGGTCGAAAGAACAGGCCAAGTCGCTGATGTATCGCATGCCGCGCGACCTCTTCGAGCGCCGCGGCACGGTTCGTGAAGACATCGCAGCGGAGACGCGGCCGATTCCCGTGGAAGCGCAGGGCGCGGCTTTCGATCGCGACGGCAACCTGTGGGTGTCCGCCAGTCGCAGCAATACGATGTCGAAGCTTTATCGGCTCGACCGCGCCGGCACCGTGACAGCGGAATACGAGATGCCTATCGGCATCGAGGGCATCGGCTTCGACAGCCGCGGCAAGCTCTGGGCGATCACCGAATCGGGAACGCGCAAGTACCTGCGCTGGGGCGAGCGCTTCAATTTCCCGTTCATCTTCGAGATCGACACCACGCGACTCAAGTAGCGAGCGGCGAAGGAAACCTTTTTGCATCGCGCGCGACAAACTCCTTCACAGGAGGCGCCATGCAGATCGAGCTCTACCACCTCGAAACTTGTCCCTACTGCCGCAAGGTCCGTGCCGCGATCGATTCGCACGGCCTTGGCGGTTTCGTCGAAGAGCATGAAGTGCGCCAGGATGCCGGTGCCCTCGACCGCGTCGAGCAGCTCACCGGGGCCACCACGGTGCCGGTCCTGGTAGTCGATGGAGATCCGATCACCGAGAGCCAGCGCATCATCCAGTGGCTGGAAGGCAACGAGAACGCCATCCGCTCGCGGGCCGCGCCGGGACTTTCGACCCGCGAATTCGAGCAGGGCAGCGCCGGGGTCAAACGGGCGTAAGCAGCGCCTTGCCCGCGAAATGCGCGGCGAGGTTATCGATCACGAGCTGGCCCATCGCCTTTCGCGTCGGATGCGTGGCGCTCGCGACGTGCGGCTGCAGCACCACGTTCTCCATCGTGAGGAACGCATCCGGTACGCGCGGCTCGTCCACGAACACGTCCAGACCCGCGCCGGCGATGCGATCCTGCTGCAGCGCCTCGATCAGCGCTGTCTCGTCCACCACCGAGCCGCGTGAGATGTTCACGAGGAAGCCCTTGGGCCCGATCGCCTCGATCACCGCCCGGCTCACGAGCCCGCGCGTCGCTTCCCCTCCGGGACAGGCGGCGATGATCACGTCCGAGTCTTTCGCGAGCGCCACGGCGTCGGCGAAGTAGGGCCAGGCCAGGTCGCGCTTCGGGTTCGGGCCCTGGTAGGCGATCTTCACGCCGAAGGCTTCGACACGCCGCGCGATCGCCCGGCCGATGCGTCCCATGCCGATGATGCCGACGGTCTTGCCTTGCAGCGAATCCGTCAATGCCATCGCGCCCTTCAGCCACTTGCCTTCGCGCACGTAGCGGTCACCCTGCGGGATGCGGCGGATGGTGGCGAGCAGCAGCCCCAGCGTGAGATCGGCGACTTCCTCCGTCAGCACATCCGGCGTGTTCGTGACCGCGATGCGCCGCGAGCGCGCCGCATCGACGTCGACCGTGTCGTAACCCACGCCGAAATGCGAGATCACCTTGAGCTTCGGCAGCTTCGCCATCGTGGCGCCGTTGATGCCGCCGGAATTGGAGCTCGCGACCGCGGTTATGCGATCGGCGACGGAAGCCAGCAGCCCGTCCTTGTCGGCCGCGGTCCAGTAGCGGTGCGCGGTGTAGGTCTGCTCCAGCTCGGCGAGCGTGGGCGGATACATCGGGCCGGTGATCAGGATCTCGTGCTTCATGTTTTCTCCGTGAAGAACGCGACGCCGAGCTTTCCGGACCACTCCCGCATGTCCTTGAGCGCCTCGTCGTCGATGGGGATTCCGTGCGCGAGCCGTTGCTTTTGCTCGATCTCCTCCGG
>DATLBJ010000174.1:0-3310 GCA_035526975.1 Ramlibacter sp. | reverse complement strand
GTCGAAAGCGGGATCACCAAACCACGCACATTCCGCATCGAGCATGACCGGGCCGCCAAGGCCGACGAGGATGTTCTTCGGGCTGACATCGCCGTGCACGAGCACGCGCCGCGTCCCCGCGGTCCTTTCCACGAGCGCAAGCAGCACGTCCGCCAAATCCGGATGCACGCGTGAGCTTTCGACGAGGTAGGGCTCGAGCCGGATGGCGTAGAAGTTTTCATCGGTCGCGAACCGCTTTGCAATGTCGTCGCGGTCCGCAGTGGCGGCGTGGATGCGCCCGAGCACGTCGCCAACACGACGCGCCACCTCGACGTCGATCCCGCCCTCGAGCAACTCGACCTTCCAGTTGCGAAACTGCGGCCCGAGGAATTCCATGACAAAGCTCTTGGTCACATCGTCCTGGCCGATGACACGCGGCACATGGCCGGGCACGATGTCACCGACCGTGCGCAGGTAATCGATCTCGGAGAAGACGCGCTCGACTGGAACCTTCCATTCCTTCGCGACCTTCAGTTGCGGCAACGCCTGCTTCACGCAGTACGAGCCCGAAGCGAGGTCCACCCGGTAAATGCCCGACGACACGCCGCCGGTGAGTGCCTTGGCCTTCACGCCTTCGCCAGGCGATGCCAGGCCGAGCGACACGAAAATCCGCCGCATCGCGGCCTCGTCGCAGGACAAGTCGACAGGGGACATGCCCGATTCTGTCATTGCCTAGAATTGCCCGCATGAGCTCCACTTCGCCTTCCATGAAAGTCGCCGTGATGGGCGCCGGCGCCGTCGGCTGCTACTTCGGCGGCATGCTCGCGCGCGCGGGCCACGACGTCACGCTGATCGCGCGCCCGCAGCATGTCGAGGCGATTAACCGCGACGGCCTGCGCATGGACACGAAAACGTTCGATGAGCATGTGCGCCTGAAGGCAAGCAGCGATCCCGCGGCGATCAAGGGCGCGCAGCTCGTGCTGTTCTGCGTCAAGTCCGGTGACACCGAAGCCGCAGGCATGCAGATCAAGCCGTACATCGGCACGGAAGCGGTGGTGCTTTGCCTGCAGAACGGGTGCGACAACGACCAGCGCCTTCGCACTGTGCTGACCGAGCCGGAAGTTGCAGCGGCCGTGGTGTACGTGGGCACGGAGATGCTGGGCGCCGGCCATGTGAAGCATCACGGGCGCGGAGAGCTCGTGATCGACCCGGTGCGCAACATTCCCGATCTTGCGAGGGCGTTCGAAGCGGCAGGCATTCCCACGCAGGTTTCCGACAACGTTCGTGGGCAGCTCTGGCTCAAGCTGATCCTCAACTGTGCCTACAACGCGATCTCGGCGATCGCGCGCAAGCCTTATGGCGAAACCGTGCCGGGCGTCGGCGTGAAGGACGTGATGCGCGACGTCGTCGACGAAGCCCTTGCCGTCGCGAAGGCGGAGGGCGTCAACGTGCCGGGCGATGTGGATGCCGCCGTGCGCCGCATCGTCGAGACCATCCCGCAGCAGTATTCCTCCACCGCGCAAGACATCATTCGCGGCAAGCCGACGGAGATCGACTACCTGAACGGCCACATCGTGCGGCGCGGCAAGGAGCTGGGCGTGAAGACGCCGGCCAACCAGGCGCTGTGGGCGATGGTGAAGCTGATCGAGGCGAAATAAAAACAACGTCATTGCGGGCTCGACCCGCAATCCAGTGTCTTCTCCGCAACCAAAGTCGCTGGATGCCGGATCAAGTCCGGCATGACAACTTACGACAGCCCGAACTTCGCCATCCCGAAGCAGATCGACAGCAGCTGCGTGATGTTCAGCAGCATGCCCGTCACGTGCAGCTGCCTGAACTTGCGGATTGCAGGCAGCTCCATCGGCTCTTCACGCGCCCGCAATGCGTCCATGCGCGGCAGCACGGCCCGGCGGCTGAAGAATGCGACCGTGAACACTATCGCCATGACGACCGCCGGAATCGCGCGGCCCGCCAGCGAATAAGACACCGTTCCCGCCGTCGACGTCACCATCACGGCCTTGTAGTACACGTCGAACAGGCCGCGGATGAAGCGCGCGTCCAATAGCGTGTCGTGCTTGAGGATCATCAGCGGCAGCGAGCCAAGGGTGAAGAACCCCATCCACACGAGGAGGATGACCGTGAACGCGAAAGAGGCGTACGTGGTCAGCATGCCGCAACGCTACTTGCGCACGACTTCCAGCAGCTCCACCTCGAAGTGCAACGTCGCATTCGGCGGGATGAGGCCGTCGCCCGCGCCCTTCACCCCGTAGGCGATCGGCGCCGGGCAAATCAGCTTGGCCTTTCCGCCGGGCTTCATCATCTGCACGCCTTCGGTCCAGCACTTGATCACGCGGTTGAGCGGAAACTCGGCCGGCTTGTCCATCGACGCGTCGAACTCCTTGCCATCCGGGAACGTGCCGCGGTAATGGACTTTCACGATGTCGGTGGCCTTGGGCGGCTCGCCGCTGCCGTCGCGCAGCGACTGGTAGACGAGGCCACTTGCAGTCGTCACCGGCGGCGACACGGTGGGTTGCGATGCGCAGGCTGCAAGCAGCAGCGCCGATGGGATATAGAGCAAAGTACGCATGGGGCGCAATCCTATACTGGCCGCATGACCCAAGTCGAATCTCTTCCGCTCGCCCAGGACAAGGTGAAGGCGCTGCTGGCCGTCTCCACCGGCACGCTCACCACCGTGCTGCTGAAGAAGGGCCTGCGCAACGTCTGGATGCGCGGCGCGCTGCCGATGAAGGAGGGCCAGCCCCGCGTTGCCGGCCGCGCGTTCACGCTGCGCTTCGTGCCCGCGCGCGAGGACCTTGCCACCCCCGCATCGTGGGGCTCGCCGATTTCCACGCGCGCTGCGATCGAAGCAATGCCCGAAGGCTGCATCGCAGTCGTGGGCGCGATGCGTGTGGCTGACGCAGGAATCTTCGGCGACATCCTCTGTGCCCGGATGCAGAAGCGCGGCGTGGCCGCCCTGGTCACCGACGGCGTGATGCGCGACGTGCAAGGGGTGCTGGGCACGGGCCTCAACGTGTGGGCCAATGGATGGGCCGCCCCGCCTTCGGTCGCGGGCCTGACGTTCGTCGGCTGGCAGGAGCCGGTCGATTGCGGCGGCGTGGCCGTGTTCCCGAACGACATCGTCGTGTGCGACCAGGACGGGGCCGTGCTGGTGCCTGCCGCGATGCTCGATGACGTGCTGGCCGCCGCGACAGAGCAGGAACACCTCGAAAACTGGATCATGGCCGAGGTGGAGAAGGGCGCGCAGCTGCCCGGCCTGTACCCGCCGAACGAGGAAAACCGCAAGCGCTACGAAGAATGGCGCAAGAGAATC
>DATLBJ010000173.1:0-8371 GCA_035526975.1 Ramlibacter sp. | reverse complement strand
CGAAGACGTGACGGCCACCATCACGATCTGCTCACCCGGCTTCAATTCGCCCACCCGATGGATCACGCGGGCAGCGCGGATGTCGAAGCGGTGCTGGGCCTCGTCGATCATCGCTTCGATCGCGCGCTCGGTCATGCCGGGGTAGTGCTCGAGCTCCATTGCGGTCACGCCGTTCGAGCCGCGCACCGTGCCGACGAAGCTGCACACCGCGCCAACGCCGTCGTCCCCTGCGCGCAAGGCCGCGCATTCGTTCGACAGGTCGAAGTCACCGTGCTGGATCGTGACGCGCGGATTCATTCGTTCAGCCTCCGGTCACGGGCGGGAAGAACGCGACTTCGCAGCCGTCGCGCAGTTCGGCGGTGTCCGCGCTCATGACCTGGTCGAGCGCGATCCGCACTGCCTTGCCCGGCGCGAGGGCTTGCGAATAGGCGCCTCCGCGTGCGATCAACTCGTCGCGCAGCGCCGCGCAGGTCGCTGCGCTCGTCTCCAGGGCTTCGCCGCCCTTCCCGACTGCTTCGCGCACCGACGCAAAGTATTTGATCGTCACCTTCATCCGAGCAACTCCGCCAGCGCAATGAATGAAACCTTGTCGCCGCGTGCAATCGTGCGGCCCGGCGGGTTGTCGACGAGCCCGTCGGCCCACACGGCGGATGTCAATACGCCGGAACTCTGGTTGGCAAACAGCTCGACGCCGCCTTCGGTGTTTCGCCGCGCGCGCAGGAACTCGCGGCGCTTGTCGCCGCGTGGCAGGTCGAAGTGCGCGGGAAGCTCGATGGATCGCGGTGCGATGTCCTTGGCCCCCTGCAGCTTGAGCACAAAAGGGCGCACGAGCAGCAGGAACGTCACGAAGCTCGACACGGGATTGCCGGGCAGGCCGATGAAGTGCGCGTCCTTCACTCGCCCGTATGCGAATGGCTTGCCCGGTTTCATCGCGATCTGCCACAGGTCCAGCGACCCGAGCGATTGCACCGCGGGCTTGATGTGGTCCTCTTCACCGACCGAGACGCCGCCGCTGGTGAGGATCAGGTCATGCTGTTGCGCCGCAGTCGACAGCGCGTCGATCGTCGCGCCGCGCTGGTCGGGCACGATCCCGAAGTCGGTCACGTCGCAGCCCAGGCGAAGCAGGAGCGCACGCAGGAAGAAGCGGTTGCTGTTGTAGATCGCGCCCGGCTTCATTGCACCCGGCGCGACCTCGCCCGGCATCACGAGTTCATCGCCGGTGGAGAACAGTGCGACGCGGGGACGGCGTGCGACTTCAAGCTTGTCGCAGCCGATGCTCGCGGCGAGCCCGAGCGCAGCGGGCGTGAGGCGATCGCCCGCGCCCAGAACCTTGCTGCCCTTCGCGACGTCTTCGCCGCTCCTGCGGATCCATTGGCCGCGCGCCGGGACGCGCAAGATGGTCACGTGGCCGTCGTCACCGGACTGCGTGTCTTCCTGCATCACGATTGCGTCCGCACCTTGCGGCACCGGCGCGCCGGTGAAGATTCGCGCGGCGGTGGCGAGCTGCAGCGGCTGCGCGGCGTGGCCTGCCGCGATGCGCTGGCTCACCGGCAATGCCACGCCTTCGTCCGGAATCTCGGCCACGCGCACGGCATAACCGTCCATCGAGCTGTTGTCCTGCGGCGGCACCTGCAGCGGCGAAACCAGGTCGCCTGCCAGCACCCGGCCATCGGCGTCGAATGTCGACACGACATCGCGGCCGGCGAGCGGCTGCGCGTGCGCCAGCAGTTGCGCAAGCGCGTCCTCGAGGGGACGCAGCGCGGGTCTCATAGATATTTCTCGGGAACGTATTCGAAACGATCGCGATTTTGCTCCAGCCATGCGGCGATCGCGTCGGTGTCGTTCAGGTCGAGCACCGGCCTCAAGGTTTGCTGCGGCAAGCGGGTGGGCGAATCGGTTGCGATCGCCACGATGAAGTCATCGTCCGGGTAGCGCGCCGGCTGGTTCGAATCCGCGCGCCACACCTCCATCTTGAGCAGGTTGCTGCTCTTGAAACCTTCGACGAGCACCCAGTCCACGCCGTCCCAAAGCTGCGCGAGCAACTGGTGAACGGTGACTTGAGCGTCCTGTTCGAATTCGCGGATCAGGGCAAGCCGCTTCGACGAGGCGACAACGACTTCGAACGCGCCCGCCTCGCGATGGCGGTACGTGTCCTTGCCCGGCTGGTCGATGTCGAACTTGTGATGCGCGTGCTTGACGACCGACACGCGCGCACCGCGCAACTTGAGGGCCGGGATCAGCCGCTCGACCAGCGTCGTCTTGCCCGATCCCGAATAGCCCGCGAAACCGACGACTTTCATGGCGCGATCAGCGGCAGTGGGCCGCGATGAATTCCTTGACCAACTGGGTGTCCGCGGGCAGCACCGTCACGCGGCGCGGCAGCTTCTCGATGCCTTCGAACTTCGCGGGGCGATCGGGCTCGCGGCCGAGTGCCTCGACGATGGTCGACGCGAATTTGATCGGCAGCGCCGTTTCCAGCACGACCATCGGCACGCCGGGCTGCGCATAGTGGCGTGCGACCTTCAGTCCATCCGCCGTGTGCGTGTCGATCATCACGCCGAAGCGCTCGTACGTGTCGCGGATGGTTGCGACGCGGTCGGCGTGCGTGCTCTTGCCCGATACGAAGCCGAACTTCGGGTCGGCCTGCAGCGCGAACTGGCCGTTCGTCGACAGGTCGTCCGTGAAAAGCTTCTTCACCTTTGCGCCATCGCGCCCGACGAGATCGAAGACGAAGCGTTCGAAGTTGCTCGCCTTGCTGATGTCCATCGACGGGCTGGACGTTTCGTGCGTGTCGGCGCTGCCGCGCACGCGATACACGCCGGTGCGGAAGAATTCGTCGAGCACGTCGTTCTCGTTCGTCGCGAGCACGAGGCGCTCGATCGGCAGGCCCATCATACGCGCGACATGGCCGGCGCAGATGTTGCCGAAATTGCCCGATGGGACCGCGAAGCTCACTCGTTCGTCGCTGGACTTCGTCGCCTGGAAATAACCGGCGAAGTAGTACACGACCTGGGCCATCAATCGCGCCCAGTTGATCGAGTTGACGGTCCCGATGCGGTACTTGCGCTTGAACTCCAGGTCGTTGGACACCGCCTTGACGATGTCCTGGCAATCGTCGAACACGCCTTCGATCGCGAGGTTGAAGATGTTCGCGTCCTGCAGCGAGAACATCTGCGCCTGCTGGAACGGGCTCATGCGGCCGTCCGGCGACGTCATGAAGACGCGCACGCCCTTCTTGCCGCGCATCGCATATTCGGCGGCGCTTCCGGTGTCGCCGGAGGTCGCGCCGAGGATGTTCAGCTCTTCGCCGCGGCGAGCCAGTTCGTATTCGAACAGGTTGCCGAGCAACTGCATCGCCATGTCCTTGAAGGCAAGCGTCGGGCCGTTCGAGAGCGCTTCGAGACAGACGCCGTCCTCGAGCTTCTTGAGCGGGACGATCTCCTTCGTTCCGAAAATCTCCTGCGTGTACGTCCTGCCGCAAATCCGCTTCAGGTCCGCGGCCGGAATGTCGTCGATGTACAGCGACAGCACTTCGAATGCGAGTTCGGGATACGACAGCTTGCGCCACTTGTCCAGCGTGGCGGCATCGACGGCCGGATAGATCTGGGGCAGGTACAGGCCGCCATCCGGGGCCAGGCCCTCCAGCAGGATCTCGCAGAAATGCTTGCGGCCGGGATCTCCCCGCGTCGACAGATACAGCATCAGGCCAGTTCTTCCTTGCGGATGCGCACGATCGGTGCGAGCACCGTCGACAAGGCCTGCATCTGCGCGAGCACCTCGTTCATCGTGCCTTCGCGCACGTTGTGCGTGAGGATGATGAGGTCGGTTTGCGGCACGGATTGTTTGGCCGCATCCTGCGTCTCGCCGGTCGGGCGCTGGAGCATGGCGTCGATGCTGATGCCGGCTGCGGCAAGCAAGCCGGTCACCTTTGCCAGCACGCCCGCCTGGTCCGCGACGCGCAGGCGCAGGTAGTAGCTGGTGACGACCTCGCTCATCGGAAGCACGGTCGCGTCGCTCATCTGGTCCGGCTGGAAAGCGAGATGCGGCACGCGGTGCGCGGCATCGGCTGTATGCAGGCGCGTGATGTCGACCAGGTCCGCAATCACGGCACTGGCGGTCGGCTCGCTGCCCGCGCCCTTGCCGTAGTACAGCGTCGTGCCCACGGCATCCGCTTGCACGACCACCGCGTTCATCGCACCTTCGACGTTGGCGATCAACCGCTTGGCCGGGACGAGCGACGGGTGGACGCGCAGTTCCACGCCCTTGGGCGTGCGCTTCGTGATCCCGAGCAGCTTGATGCGATAGCCGAGCTGCTCCGCGTAACGGATGTCCTGCGCGCCGAGCTTCGTGATGCCCTCGACATAGGCCTTGTCGAACTGCACGGGGATGCCGAACGCAATCGCGCTCATGATCGTCGCCTTGTGCGCGGCATCGATGCCTTCGATGTCGAACGTCGGGTCCGCCTCAGCGTAGCCGTGCTTCTGGGCATCCTTCAGCGCCGCGTCGAAATCGAGCCCCTTGTCGCGCATCTCCGAGAGGATGAAGTTCGTCGTGCCGTTGATGATCCCGGCGATCCACTCGATGCTGTTCGCCGTGAGGCCCTCGCGCAGCGCCTTGATGATCGGGATCCCGCCGGCCACCGCCGCTTCGAAAGCCACCATCACGCCTCGCTTGTGGGCCGCTGCGAATATTTCCGTGCCATGCACCGCCAGCAGCGCCTTGTTCGCCGTGACGACGTGCTTGCCCGCCGCGATCGCTTCCATCACGAGCTGCTTGGCGATGCCGTAGCCGCCGATCAGCTCGATGACGATGTCGATGTCGGGGTTCGCGATCACCGCGCGCGCGTCGCTCACGACCTTCACGCCGTTGCCGACGATCTTTTGCGCGCGGGCCGTGTCGAGGTCCGCGACCATCGTGATCTCGATGCCGCGGCCGGCGCGGCGCTTGATCTCTTCCTGGTTGCGCTTCAGCACGTTGAACACGCCGCTGCCGACGGTGCCGATGCCGAAGAGGCCGGCCTGGATGGGTTTCAGGTTCGAGCTCATTGGGAGTGCCGGTTGCGGTACTGCTCGAGGAACTTCGCGATGCGTCCGATGGCTTCGCGCAGGTCGTCCTCGTGCGGGAGGAAGACGATGCGGAAGTGGTCGGGCTGCGGCCAGTTGAATCCCGTGCCTTGCACCAGCATCACCCGCGTTTCCTCGAGCAGCTCGAGGAAGAAGACGCGGTCGTCCTGGATCGGGTACATCTTCGGGTCGAGGCGCGGGAACATGTACAGCGCCGCGCTCGGCTTCACGCACGTCACGCCCGGAATCGCGGTGATCAGCTCGTACGCGAGGTCGCGCTGGCGGCGCAGGCGCCCGCCGTCCATCACGAGTTCGTTGATGCTCTGGTAGCCGCCGAGCGCCGTCTGGATCGCGTACTGACCGGGAACGTTGGCGCACAAGCGCATGTTCGAAAGCATGTTCAGGCCTTCGATGTAATCCGCGGCCAGCTTCTTGTCGCCGGACACGACAACCCAGCCCGCGCGATAGCCGCAGGACCGGTAGCTCTTGGAAAGCGAATTGAACGTGAGCGTGAGCACGTCTTCCGACAGGCTTGCGATCGGCGTGTGCACCGCGCCGTCGTACATCACCTTGTCGTAGACCTCGTCGGCCAGGATCACGAGGCCGTGCTTGCGCGCGATGCCGACGATCCGCTCGAGCAGCTCTTTCGAATACAGCGCGCCCGTCGGGTTGTTCGGGTTGATGACGACGATGCCCTTGGTGCGCGGCGTGATCTTGCGTTCGATGTCCGCGAGGTCCGGCATCCAGCCGTTCGACTCGTCGCAAAGGTAGTGCACGGGCCGGCCGCCCGACAGACTGGTGCTCGCCGTCCACAACGGGTAGTCGGGCGTGGGCAGCAGCAGTTCGTCGCCGTCGTCGAGCAGGCCGTTGGTGGCCATCGCTATCAGTTCGCTCGCGCCGTTGCCGAGGTAGATGTCGTCCAGCGTGACGCCCTTGATGCCCTGCTTCTGCGTCTCGTGCATCACCGCCTTGCGCGCCGAGAAGATGCCCTTGCTGTCCGAGTAGCCGGAGGAATTGGCCAGGTTGCGCGCCATGTCCTGCTGGATCTCTTCCGGGGCGTCGAAGCCGAACACGGCGAGGTTGCCGATGTTCAACCGGATGATCTTGTGCCCCTCTTCTTCCATGCGGCGGGCCGCATCCATGATCGGGCCGCGGATGTCGTAGAGGACGTTGGCCAGCTTGGCGGATTTGTGGACGGTCTTCAAAAGCCCCTCCTGCAGGGCGTTTCACTCGGGAAAAGTACAATTTGACCATAGTTCCGCTGGGCCATCGTGCAGCGCAGCAAGGATCGAACCGCATTCGCGGTGAAGTGACGCATCCCGGCGAAGGCCGGGAACCAGTTCGATATTCATGAAGTTGCAACCCGACTCTTTCGACGTGCAGGCCATCAGCGGCTACGGCCCCGGCTGGGTCGGCGTCAACGGTGAAAAGATCACGCACAGCGTCATCGTCGCTTCCACCGGCGAGCGCATCGACTGGAACGCGTCAAGCTTCGAAGACCTGGGCGAAGCGCACTTCGCCCGACTGGCCGGGCTGCAGGTGGAAGTGGCCCTGTTCGGCAGCGGCTCGCGCATCCGCTTTCCCAAGCCCGCGTGGCTCAAGCCGCTGATCGACATGCACGTGGGCCTCGAGACGATGGACACGGCCGCCGCGTGCCGGACGTACAACATCCTTGCGCAGGAAGGGCGCCGTGTCGCGGTAGCGCTTTTGATCGAGCCTCAGCAGCGGGACTGATCGGTTTCGGGGTAAAATGTAATGCTCGCCGAAGGGCGAGCCCTAGTCACCATAAATCGAAGCGAGACCGAGCACCCATGGCGATCGTAGTCAACAAGCCCATCCCCGAATTCGAAGCCAACGCCACGGGCGGCATCAAGGTGACGAACACGTCCCACATGGGGCATGTGCTCGTCCTTTACTTCTATCCCAAGGACAACACGCCCGGCTGCACGACGGAAGCCATGCAGTTCCGCGACAAGTACAAGGATTTCGTGAAGGCCGGCGCGGCCGTGTTCGGCGTTTCGCGCGACAACATGAAGTCGCACGAGGACTTCAAGTCCAAGCTGGAACTGCCTTTCGAGCTGATCGCCGACACCGAAGAAAAGATGTGCCACATGTTCGGCGTGGTGAAGAACAAGATCATGTACGGCAAGAAGGTCAAGGGCATCGAGCGTTCCACCTTCCTCATCGGAGCGGACGGCGTCCTGAAGCAGGAGTGGCGCGGCCTCAAGGTCCCCGGCCACGTCGACGAAGTCCTGAAGGCGGTCAAGCTGCTGAAGAAAGCGGCCTGAGTAGGCAACGGCCTGCTTGCGGGCCGTCCTTGACGCTTGGGCACAACAGGGCGCGGGCCGACATTGCCGCGCCGGGCCCGCTGTGCATAATGAGCCCATGCCGTTGACCCCGGCGCTTTGCGCCGTCACAGCTGTAGTCGAAGAAGCCGCCACGCTTGCCGGGCGGCTTTTTTGTTTCTTGGTCTCCTCATCAGGGAATCCCCACCTCCATGCCACTGCCTCCCGCCCCCACGAAGCGCGCCGCCCTGCTCCCGCCGCAAGCCTACGATTCGCCGGCCCGGCCCTCGCACAAGGCACGAAAAGCGGAAGGCTCGCACGACACGCCCCTGCCTGAGCATCCCGTCGTCCTCGACTTCGAGCCGCGCGGCGGCGGGGGCGAATCGCACCCGGAGGCCCTCTTCCGCGAAGAGGCCGACGAGGAAGTCACGCAGGAGGTCGAGACGGTCGTTCGCAAGGCGATGCAGCCCGCGGCCAAGCCGTCGCGCAAGTCGCTGAAATCCACGGGCCCCAGGAAGCTTTTCGTGCTCGACACGAACGTGCTCATGCACGACCCGATGAGCCTGTTCCGCTTCGAGGAACACGACATCTACCTGCCGATGATCGTCCTGGAAGAACTGGACGGCCACAAGAAGGGCACCACCGAGGTGGCGCGCAACGCCCGGCAGGCGAGCCGTTCGCTCGACGCCCTGGCAGGCGCGCAAGGCGCCGACATCGGCGCCGGCCTGAAGCTCAACACCACCGGCCACACCGAGGCGGGCGGTTGCCTCTTCTTCCAGACCCAGTCGTTGGCGAACCACCTGCCGCCCAGCCTGCCGCAGGGCAAGGCCGACAACCAGATCCTGGGCGTGGTGCAGGCCCTGCGCGAGCAGCACAAGCCGCGCGAGGTGGTGCTGGTGTCCAAGGACATCAACATGCGCGTCAAGGCGCGCGCGTTGGGCCTGGACACCGACGACTACCAGAACGACAAGACGCTGGACGACGTCGACCTGCTTTACGCGGGCTCGCTCGCCCTGCCCTCGG
>DATLBJ010000172.1:0-9621 GCA_035526975.1 Ramlibacter sp. | reverse complement strand
CCCGGCGGCAGCGGCAGAACGAACTGGGTCGAGTAAAAAACCTGCACCGGAAGATTGTGGCGGGACCGTGCCGCCCGGGATTTCTAGGGGTCCGAACCTAGAATGCTGCGTTGCACCAAAAAGTGATTGCTTTTGGGCAGGCCGTCCCTATAATTCGAACCATGCTGCGCTGCAACAAAGGCCGGGCTTCCGGGGTTCAGGGCAGATTTTGATCCACCCCATTTTCAAACTGGAGAATCCCCATGCTCACCGCTGAACAAGTCCTCGCCTCGCAAAAAGCCAACGTCGAAACCCTTTTCGGCCTGACCAGCAAGGCGTTCGAAGGCGTCGAGAAGCTCGTCGAGCTGAATGTCACCGCTACCAAGGCCGCCCTGGCCGAAGCCGCCGGCACCACGCAAGTCGTGCTGAACGTCAAGGACGTGCAGGAACTGCTCGCCCTGCAAGCCTCGCTGTTCCAGCCGCTCGCCGAGAAGACCGCCGCTTACAGCCGTCACCTGTACGACATCTCGTCGGCCACGACCGCTGAATTCGCGAAGACGTTCGAATCGCAAGCCGCCGACGCGCAGAAGAAGTTCATGACCGTCGTCGACAACGCTTCGAAGAACGCCCCCGCCGGAAGCGAGACCGCTGTCGCCGTGTTCAAGAGCGCCGTTGCCGCCGGCAACAACGCGCTCGAGTCGGTCCAGAAGGCCGTCAAGCAAGCCGCTGAAGTGGCCGAAGCCAACTTCAACGCTGTGGCGTCGCAAGCCGTGAACTCCACGAAGACGACGTCGAAGAAGCGCTAAGCAACAAGACCCACGGAGGGCCACCTACCCCGTCAATGGGGTGGGAACTCTAAGAAACACGGGGAATCCATCCGATACTCTCCTTCGTAACGAACGGGAGAGTTCTTCAGGTTGTCTCCTCGGGTCCTTTCGACACCCTCACGGGTTCAGGGATCCTTAACAGCCCGGTGCTTGCACCGGGCTTTTTTTATTTGCGGTGGACGCAGTCGCCGATAATTGACGTTCACGTCAATCATCCCCAGGAGAACCCATGGAAATCGCAGGCAAGGTCTTCATCGTGACGGGCGGCGCATCCGGCCTCGGCGAAGGCACGGCACGCATGCTCGCTGCGAACGGCGGCAAGGTCGTCATCGCGGACATGCAGGCCGAGAAGGGCGAAGCCGTCGCGAAAGAAATCGGCGGCGCATTCGTCAGGTGCGACGTGAGCCAGGAAGCCGACGGAAAGGCCGTGGTCGAGAAGGCCGTGTCCATGGGCAAGCTGATGGGCCTCGTGAACTGCGCGGGCATTGCGCCTGCGGAGCGCACCGTCGGCAAGAAGGGTCCGCACGACCTCGGCCTGTACACCAGGACGATCATGGTGAACCTCGTGGGCTCGTTCAACATGATCCGCCTCGCAGCCGATGCGATGGGCAGGAACGAACCCGAATCGACAGGCGAGCGCGGTTGCCTCATCTCCACCGCATCGGTCGCCGCATACGACGGCCAGATCGGCCAGGCCGCGTACAGCGCGTCGAAGGGCGGCGTGGTTGGCATGACGCTGCCGATCGCGCGCGACCTCTCGCGCACCGGCATCCGCAACATGACGATCGCGCCCGGCATCTTCGGCACGCCGATGCTGTTCGGCATGCCCAAGGAAGTGCAGGACGCGCTCGCCGCGAGCGTGCCCTTCCCTTCGCGCCTGGGCACGCCCGAGGATTACGCGAAGCTGGCGAAGCACATCTTCGAGAACGACATGCTCAACGGAGAAGTGATCCGCCTCGACGGAGCGATCCGCCTCGCACCGAAGTAATCAACGCTTCGACTCCCTCAACGGGTTGGCGACATCGGGCAGCTGCGGCAGCCCGATGCGTTCGTACTCCGAGATCACCTGAGCGCCGAGCAGCAACAGGGTCGCGCCGATCTCCAGGCTGAAGAGCACGATGATCGACGTCGTCAGCGAGCCGTACACGACGCTCACCTGCGACAGCGTGTTGAAGTACCAAACCAGCACATGACGCGTGATCTCCCACAGCAGCGATGCCGTCGCGCCGCCGATCAGCGCGTGCTTCCACCCCAGGCGACCCACTGGCATGACGACGTAGACGGTGCTCACCACGAATATTTCGCCCACGAGGCCGAGCGCGTAGAGCAGCACGCCCGACAGCCCCTTCAGTCCCCATTCGTGACCCAGCACGCCGATGCTGTCCTGCCCCATGGACGTCAATCCCGCGGAGGCGAGCGTGACGACGAGCACGCCCAACCCGAGACAAAGGATGTACACGTAGGGCAGCACCACCGAGACGATGTACTTGCGCTTTCGCACCTGGATGCGGTGCAGGAAGATGACCGAGAAAGCGTTCTCCAGCACCGTGAAGGCAAGAGAGCTGAAGAACAGCATCGTGACCAGCAGCAGCCACCCCACGACGTCCTGGCCCGCGAGGAAATCGCTCAACTCCCCGATCACGGCCCTGGATTGGCCCGGCACGAGCCATTCGAGGTAGCGGCCGAGCGTCGACAGCAGCAGTGACTGGTCGACGAAGTGCGACAGGGCCATCACCAGAAGGATCAGCAACGGCACGATCGACAGCAGCGCGTAGTACGCCACCGCCCCCGCGAGCAGCAGGCCCTGGTTCTTCTTGAACTGCTTGAGCACGCACCACGCGAACCCGCCGGGGTTCTGCAGCACGTGAGCCATACGAGGACTCAGCATCCCGGCATTCTCGACGTTAGACGTCGATCGCGGTGGCCGATCCGGCCTTCTTGCGCAGTTCGAACTTCTGGATCTTGCCGGTCGAGGTCTTCGGCAATTCGCCGAACACCACGGCCTTGGGGACCTTGAACGCGGCAAGGTGCTTGCGGCAATGCGCCACGATCTCTTCGGCAGTCGCCTGGCCGCCGGCTTTGAGTTCGATGAAGGCGCAGGGCGTTTCGCCCCACTTCGCGTCCGGCTTCGCGACCACCGCGGCCGCCAGCACCTCCGGATGCCGGTAGAGCACATCCTCGACCTCGATCGACGAGATGTTCTCGCCGCCCGAGATGATGATGTCCTTGCTGCGATCCTTGATCTTGATGTAGCCGTCGGGGTACTGCACCGCAAGGTCGCCGGTGTGGAACCAGCCGCCGGCGAAAGCTTCGCCCGTTGCCGTCGGGTTCTTGAGGTAACCCTTCATCGTGATGTTGCCGCGGAACATGATCTCGCCCATCGTCTCGCCGTCCCACGGCACCGGCTTCATCGTTTCCGAATCGATCACGCGCGCGTCGCGCTGCAGGTGATAGCGCACGCCTTGCCGTGCATTCAGGCGCGCGCGCTCGCCGATGTCCACGTCGTTCCATTCGTCGTGCTTCGGGCAGACAGTCGCCGGGCCGTAGACCTCCGTCAATCCGTACACGTGCGTGAGGTCGAATCCGAGCCGCTCCATGCCTTCGATCATCGAGGCCGGCGGCGCCGCGCCAGCCACCATGCCTTTCACGCCGCGCGGCAAGCCCTCCTTCAGTTCATCCGGTGCATTCACGAGCATGCCGTGCACGATCGGCGCGCCGCAGTAATGCGTGACGCCATGCGTCCTGATCGCGTCCACCATCGCCTGCGCTTCCACCCGTCGCAGGCAGACGTTCACACCCGCGCGGGCCGCAACGGTCCACGGAAAGCACCAGCCGTTGCAATGAAACATCGGCAGCGTCCACATGTAGACGGGGTGCCGGGGCATGTCCCACTCGAGGATGTTGGAGATGGCGTTGATCGCGGCGCCGCGATGGTGATACACGACGCCCTTCGGGTTGCCCGTGGTCCCGCTCGTGTAGTTGAGCGCAATCGCATCCCATTCGTCCGCGGGCAAGTGCCATGCGAAGTTCGGGTCGCCGCTGGCGAGGAATTCGTCGTACGTCGTGCAGCCGATGCGCCCGGCTGGGCCAGTGAACAGCGTGTCTTCGGCATCGATGACAAGCAAGTCGCGCTTCGAAGTGCGCAAAGACAGGGCTTTCTTCATCGCCCCCGCGAACTCGGGGTCGACGATCACCGCCTTGGCCTCGCCGTGATCGAGCATGAACGCCAGCGTTTCGGGATCGAGCCGCGTGTTCAATGCGTTGAGCACCGCGCCCGCCATCGGGATGCCGAAATTCGCTTCGACCATCGCCGGAACGTTGGGCAGCATGACCGCGACGACGTCGCCCTTGCCGATCCCGTTCTTCTGCAACGCGCTCGCAAGTCGCCGGCAGCGCGAATAGACCTCGGCCCAGGTGCGCCGCAGGCCGCCATGGATGACCGCAAGCTTGTCCGGATACACCTGCGCGGTCCGTTCGATGAACGACAGGGGCGACAGCGGCGCGAAGTTCGCCTCGTTGCGGCCCAGGTCCTGGTCTGAAATTGCCATGGTTGGCTCCAGCGTTGTCGTTGTGCGTGAGAATACCCAAACGATGGCGATCCCCCAGGCATTCATCCAGGAGCTGCTGGCACGGGCGGACATCGTCGAGGTGGTCGGCCGCTTCGTGCAGCTCAGGAAGACGGGGGCGAACTTCGTGGGACTGTGCCCTTTCCACTCGGAGAAGTCGCCATCCTTCAACGTCAGCCCCACGAAACAGTTCTATCACTGCTTCGGGTGCGGCAAAAGCGGTGACGCAATCCGGTTCCTGATGGAACACACCGGCGCCAACTTCGTCGAGGCGACCAAGGAGCTGGCCGGTGAATTCGGGATGGAAGTACCGGAGGACGACGCCTCGCCCGCGGACCGCGAACGCGCCGCGAAGGCGCGCGAAAAGCACCTGACGCTCACGGAGGTGCTCGAGAAGGCCGGCGAGGCGTATCGCAAGCACCTGAAGAACTCCACGCGAGCCGTCGACTACCTGAAGGGACGCGGCTTGTCGGGCGAGATCGCGAAGCGCTTCGGCCTCGGGTATGCACCGGAGGGTTGGCGCGCGTTGGCCAGCGTGTTCCCCGACTACTCCGACGCGTTGCTCGAAGAAAGCGGGCTCGTGATCGCGGGCGGCCCTTCGACAGGCTCAGGGCAGCCGGCGTCCCGCTACGACCGCTTCCGCGACCGCATCATGTTCCCGATCCGCAATGTCAAAGGCGAGTGCATCGGCTTCGGCGGGCGCGTACTCGGCGACGAGAAGCCGAAGTACCTGAACTCGCCGGAGACACCGGTGTTCTCGAAGGGGCGCGAGCTCTATGGCTTGTTCGAAGCGCGCAATGTGCTGCGCGAGTTCGGGTTCGTCCTGGTGACCGAGGGCTACATGGACGTCGTCGCACTCGCGCAGCTCGGCTTCCCGAATGCAGTGGCGACACTCGGCACCGCTTGCACGCCCGACCATGTGCAAAAGCTGTTTCGCTTCATCGACTCCGTGGTCTTCAGCTTCGATGGCGATGAAGCCGGGCGGCGCGCGGCACGCAAGGCGCTCGATGTCGCGATCCCGTTCGCCACCGACGTGCGCAACGTCAAGTTCCTCTTCCTGCCGGCCGAGCATGACCCGGACAGCTACATCCGCGAGCATGGGCGTGAGGCATTCTCGCGCTACGTCAGCGAAGCCACGCCGCTCTCGCGTTTCCTGGTCGAAGCCGCCCGCGAGGGCTGTGACCTGGAAGAAGCCGAGGGCCGCGCGCGCATGGCGGCGAACGCAAAGCCGCTGTGGCATGCATTGCCCGACGGTGCGCTCAAGCGCCAATTGCTCAGCGAGATTGCACTGCTGGCGCAGCTCGATCCGCGTGAGCTCGCCTCGCTGTGGGGCGTGAGAAGCCTCGCACCTGCGCGGCGCGTCGATGCGAACCCGGCGCCGCTGCGCCGCCCGGGCCGCACCTTGCCCCCGGGCCGTGCCGATCGCGCGCTCCAGATCGCCTTCATGAACCCCGGCGCATGGTCCGCCCTGTCGAACGACGATCACCACCTCCTGTGCGAGCTCGCCCCTCCGCACGGGCCGCTTTTCTCGTGGCTCGATGCGCACATCCACGAGAACGGGCCGGAGCCGTGGGACACGCTCCGCACCGCTGTCGCAGGCCACGACTTCGAGGCCTTCCTCCTCGACCAGGCCGGGCGACTGCTGCCCGACATCGAACACGACCTGGACGAGCTGCGGCAGATCCTTGCGAAAGAGCGCGACCGGCTGAAGGCCGAACGCATGAGGCAACTGGTCGATCGGGCCACGACGGACCCTGTTGCTTATGAAGAACTTCGCAAGCTCATCGACAGTGAAAAAACAACGGGCGCTTGAAATTTGGGCACTTCGGTATAATGTTGGGTTTGCTAGCGGCAAGAGCGACAGCAGCACCTCCGGGCCCCGGCCGACCGACGCCAAACGCGCGCGACAGAGCCGATCCTTACCGCAAGGACTGCACACCAAATGTTCGCCCATCCATCTTGCCCATTGACGGCCTGACAGCCGTCGCCGCCCGCGCCGGGTTGTTCGTGGCGCACTTTGTGTTTTCGTCCTACTACAAGGTTCGAGGTAATCCTCATGCCCGCAGCAAAAGCAAAGTCCAAGCTCGCCGCGAAACCCCTTGCGAAGAAACCGGTCAAACACGCCAAGGCCCCGCTGAAGGTCGTGAAGAAGCCGACCAAGCCCGCCAAGCCCAGCAAGACAACCGCAGTGAAAGCCAAATCCGTGTCCGTATCGAAGTCGAGTCCTCCCAAGGAAAAGCCCGCAGCCAAGAAAGAAGAGTTGAAGGCCAGGCCCGCGAAAGCCACCACCGCGGCCGCCGAAGAACTCACGAAGAAGAAACCGGGCCGACCGCCCAAGGCCGCCGCCCCTGAAGTCGAAGCGCCCGCGAAGGGCGCCAAGCGGGGCCGCAAGCCGAAGAACGCGGCCGAGCCGGGGAAGCCGGGCAAGCCGGGCGATGACGTCGACCTGTCCGACATCGACGACGAGCTCGCCGGCGAAGCGCCGGTCGAAGCAGTGGTCGAAAAGGCGAAGCCGCTTCGCATGAAGATCAGCAAGGCGAAGGAACGCGCCTTGATGAAGGAATTCGGCCTCGACGAAACGATCCTGTCCGAAGAGGAGATGACCAAGCGTCGCCAGCGCCTGAAGACGCTGATCACGCTGGGCAAGACGCGCGGCTACCTGACGCACGCCGAGATCACCGACCACCTGCCCGAAAAGCTGGTCGATGCCGAAACGCTCGAAGTCGTCGTCTCCATGCTGAACGACCTCGGTGTCGCCGTCTATGAACAGACGCCCGATGCCGAGATGCTCCTCCTGAACAACACCACGCCGAGCGCGGCGACGGTGGAAGAAGCCGAAGAGGAAGCCGAAGCTGCGCTGTCCACCGTCGATTCCGAATTCGGCCGCACGACCGACCCGGTGCGCATGTACATGCGCGAGATGGGCACGGTCGAACTGCTCACGCGCGAAGGCGAAATCGAAATCGCCAAGCGCATCGAAGGTGGCCTCATGGCGATGATGGAGGCGATTTCCTCCTCGCCCGCCACCATCGCCGAGATCCTTCGCCTGGCGGCCGACATCCGCGACAGCAAGGTCGTCATCTCGCAAGTGGTCGACGGTTTTTCCGACCCGAACGAAGCCGACGACTACGTTGCCGAAGAAGACTTCGACGAGTTCGATGCCGACGATGACGACGACGGCCAGGGCGGCAGCAAGGCGCTGACCAAGAAGCTCGAGGAACTCAAGGCGCGCGCGCTCGAAAAGTTCGACCGCATCGGCAGCCTGTTCGAGAAGATGCACAAGGTCTACGACAAGGAAGGCTGGGGCACCCCGGGCTACCACAAGGCGCAGCACGCGCTGTCCGAGGAGCTGATGACCATCCGCTTCACGGCCAAGACCATCGAGAAGCTGTGCGACATGGTGCGCGGCCAGGTCGACGACGTGCGCAAGAAGGAGCGCGAGCTGCGCCGCATCATCGTCGACAAGTGCGGCATGCCGCAGGAAACCTTCATCAAGGAGTTCCCGCCCAACATCCTCAACCTCAAGTGGGTCGAGAAGCAGGCTGCGGCCGGCAAGCCGTGGAGCCTGGTGATCGCGCGCAACGTGCCGCCGATCCAGGAGCTGCAGCAGAAGCTGACCGACCTGCAATCGCGCGTGGTCGTGCCGCTGGGCGAGTTGAAGGAAATCAACAAGCGCATGAACGAGGGCGAAGCCTCGGCGCGCGACGCGAAGAAGGAAATGATCGAGGCCAACCTGCGCCTCGTGATCTCCATCGCCAAGAAGTACACCAATCGCGGCCTGCAGTTCCTCGACCTGATCCAGGAAGGCAACATCGGCCTGATGAAGGCCGTGGACAAGTTCGAATATCGCCGCGGCTACAAGTTCTCGACGTATGCCACGTGGTGGATCCGCCAGGCCATCACGCGTTCGATCGCGGACCAGGCCCGCACGATCCGCATCCCGGTGCACATGATCGAGACGATCAACAAGATGAACCGCATCTCGCGCCAGCACCTGCAGGAGTTCGGCTACGAGCCCGATGCGTCCATCCTCGCCGCGAAGATGGAGATCCCCGAGGACAAGATCCGCAAGATCATGAAGATCGCGAAAGAGCCGATCTCGATGGAAACGCCGATCGGGGACGACGACGATTCGCACCTGGGCGATTTCATCGAGGACACCTCGAACACGGCGCCGATCGAAGCCGCCATGCAGGCCGGCCTGCGCGACGTGGTCAAGGACATCCTCGATTCGCTGACGCCGCGCGAGGCCAAGGTGCTGCGCATGCGCTTCGGCATCGAGATGAGCACGGACCACACGCTCGAGGAAGTCGGCAAGCAGTTCGACGTGACCCGCGAGCGCATCCGCCAGATCGAAGCCAAGGCGCTGCGCAAGCTGAAGCACCCGAGCCGCAGCGACAAGCTGCGCAGCTTCATCGACACGCTGTAGCCGAAAGGCGTTCATCGGGTTTGACCCGTGTCGATCGAGGCGCCCCGCGGGGCGCCTTTTTCATGCCTGCGTGATATTCTTTGACGCGACCCGAACGACAGGAGACACCTTCATGGATTCGAAGCGGCCCAATCGTCGACAAATCATCACTGCGGCCGGCGCATTGGGCGCAGCAGCCGTGGTCCCCGGGATTGCGTTTGCGCAAAGTGCGTGGCCCAACCGGCCCGTCACCGTGATCTGCCCGTGGGGCGCCGGCGGCGGCACCGACGCCACGGTGCGAATCATCGCGAACCTGCTGGAGAAGGATCTGGGCCAGCCCTTCAACGTGGTCAACCGCACGGGCGGCTCGGGCGTCGTCGGCCACTCCGCGATCGCGACCGCACCGCCGGACGGCTATACGCTCGGCATGCTGACCGTCGAGATCGCGATGATGCACTGGCAGAAGCTCACCGAATTGAGCCCCTCGAGCTACACGCCGCTGGCGCTGATGAACGAAGACCCGCCCGGCATCACCGTCAGCGCATCCGCGCCGTACGCGAACGTCAAAGCGCTGGCCGATGCGATCAAGGCGTCGCCGGCCGGAAAATTCAAGGCTTCCGGCACGGGCCAGGGCGGCATCTGGCACCTGGCCATCGCCGGCCTGCTGAGCGACCTCAAGATCGACCCGGCCGCGGTGCCGTGGGTGCCGTCGAACGGCGCGGCGCCGGCAATGCAGGATTTGGCGGCCGGCGGCGTCGACATCGTCACTTGCTCGGTGCCGGAAGCGCGCTCGATGATCGATGCCAGCAAGGCGCGCAGCCTCGCCGTGATGGCACCGGAG
>DATLBJ010000171.1:0-4645 GCA_035526975.1 Ramlibacter sp. | reverse complement strand
AGGCCCATCGGGAAGCCTTTGACGATCATCGTCTTCAGGATGCAAACGGCCCGCCTGCGCGGGCCGTTTTCCTTTGCCTCGCCCGAATTGCAAAACGGTTTAGCGGACGACGTCGCAAGGATCCGGGTGCTACTTCATCGGGCAAACGAGGGGCGGGAACCTATCGTTTGCAGCCAAGAACACACCGCACTTCACCCCCCTTCGCCGCCGCGCCTTGCGCGGCTTCACCCTGGTCGAACTGACGATCGTCCTGGCGATCGCCAGCGTCCTGCTCGGCGCGGGCATCCCCTCGTTCAACAATTTCATCCGGTCGGTGAAGCTGACGAGCACGACGAACGATTTCTTTTCCGGCATCCTGATCGCGCGCAGCGAAGCGGCCAAGCGCCGGTCGCGCGTGGCGATGTGCAAGTCGACGGACGGCGTGATCTGCACGGCCACAGGCGGCTGGGACCAGGGCTGGATCGTCTTCCACGACACCAACAACGACGGCAGCCGGCAGGCGGGCGAGGAAGTGGTCTGGCAGACGCAAGCGATCGGCAAGGACATGCGTGTGCTGGGCAACCTGAACGTCGCGAGATACGTTTCCTATACGCCGACGGGCGAGGCCAAACTTGTCGGCGGCGGTTTCCAGGCCGGGACGATCACGCTGTGCAACGTCTCGGTCACCAGCGAGAACGCGCGCGAGATCGTCATCAGCTCGTCGGGCAGGCCGCGCGTGCAAAAGACGCACATCGCCAACTGCGTTTGAGCCTACTTGCGAACTTCGTCCACCAGCGTCTTGAACTCGTCGATGTCCTCGAAGCTGCGATAGACGCTCGCAAAGCGCACGTAGGCCACCTTGTCGAGCTTGCGCAGCTCGCGCATCACGAGCTCGCCGATGCGCGAGCTCGGCACTTCGCGCGCGCCGAGGTTCAACAGCTTCTCCTCGATGCGCTCGACCGCGGCGTCCACCTGTTCCGTGCTGACGGGGCGCTTGCGCAGCGCGAGGTTCATCGAGTCGAGCAGCTTGTCGCGGGCGTATTCGATGCGGCGCCCGTCCTTCTTGACCACCGCGGGAAACGTGACGTCGGGCCGCTCGTACGTGGTGAAGCGCTTCTCGCACTCGATGCACTGCCGCCGGCGGCGGATGAAGTCACCGTCTTCCGCGACACGCGTTTCCACCACCTGGGTGTCCGTGTTGCCGCAGAAGGGGCACTTCATTTCGGTTCGCCCGCTTACTTGTAGACCGGGAACTCGCGGGTGAGCGCGCCCACCTTCTCGCGCACCTTCGCGATGTTCGCCTCGTCGCGCGGGTTGTCGAGGATGTCGGCCACGAGGTTCGCGGTCATGCGCGCCTCGTTCTCCCTGAAGCCGCGCGTCGTCATCGCCGGAGTCCCGAGGCGCACCCCGCTGGTGACCATCGGCTTTTGCGGATCCTTCGGGATCGCATTCTTGTTGATCGTCATGTGGGCCTGGCCCAGCACGGCCTCGGCTTCCTTGCCCGTGATGCCCTTGGGCTGCAGGTCGACCAGCATCACGTGGCTTTCCGTGCGGCCGCTGACGATACGCAGGCCCCGCTCGGTGAGCGTCTCCGCAACGACTTTCGCGTTCTTCGCGACTTGCTGCTGGTAGAT
Source organism: Ramlibacter sp. (assembly GCA_035526975.1). GTDB lineage: Bacteria > Pseudomonadota > Gammaproteobacteria > Burkholderiales > Burkholderiaceae_C > Ramlibacter. The sequence goes on along the minus strand of DATLBJ010000171.1, from coordinate 3,032 downwards.
CTTGAAGTCGGGCTGCAGGGCTTCCTTGAATGCAACGGCCTTCGCGGCGATCACGTGCATGAGCGGGCCGCCTTGCAGGCCGGGGAAGATCGCGCTGTTGATGGCTTTCTCGTGCTCCGGCTTCATCAGGATGAAGCCGCCGCGCGGGCCGCGCAGGCTCTTGTGCGTGGTGGACGTGACCACGTCGGCATGCGGAACCGGGTTCGGGTACACGCCGGCCGCAATGAGGCCCGCGTAGTGCGCCATGTCGACCATGAAGATGGCGCCGACGTCCTTTGCGACTTTCGCGAAGCGCTCGAAGTCGATGCGCAATGAATATGCCGACGCGCCTGCGATGATCAGCTTGGGCCTGGACTCGTGTGCCTTGCGCTCCATCGCGTCGTAGTCGATCGCTTCCTGCGCATCGAGACCGTACGAGACGACGTTGAACCACTTGCCGCTCATGTTCAGCGCCATGCCGTGCGTAAGGTGGCCGCCTTCCGCAAGGCTCATGCCCATGATCGTGTCGCCGGGTTTCAGGAAAGCCATGAACACGGCTTCGTTCGCCTGCGCGCCCGAATGCGGCTGCACGTTCGCGGCGGCGGCGCCGAACAACTGCTTGACGCGATCGATCGCGAGCTGCTCGACCACGTCGACGTTCTCGCAGCCCCCGTAATAGCGCTTGCCGGGATAGCCCTCGGCATATTTGTTCGTGAGCTGCGTGCCTTGCGCCGCCATTACTGCGGGCGAGGCGTAGTTCTCGCTGGCAATCAGCTCGATGTGCTGTTCCTGGCGGCGGTTCTCCGCGACGACGGCGGCCCAGACGTCGGGATCGGTTTGCTCGATGAGGATGTTGCGATGGAACATGCGGCAGTCCTTAGCTTGGATGGTTGGCTGCCCAGGCGAACGGCGGGTCGCCCGCGGATGCAGGCGGTACGCTTCCCAGTGGAGCTCCACGTCGGCGCCGAAGCAGGGCGCCTATCGCCAGTCGCGTACACGCAAAGTGTACCGGACCGGCCGTTACGAGACCGTCGCGACCTTTTCTTCGGCCGGCGGAGCGGGGACGGCCTGGTCGGGCTCGACCGGGGCGACCGTGCGCAGCACCGGCGATTGCGCGGGCATCGGCAGCGGCACGTTGCGGCCCAAAGCGACGAGCTTGAGGCGCGCATGTTCCGCCATCACCTTGGCCGCATAGCCACCGTCGTCTTCGTTGTTCGCGGCGCCCACGTAGAACTTCAGGCCGGCTTCGAGGCCGCCCGCGCGCTGGATGCATTCCTGCAGCACCTTCACGCCGACGCGCAGGTTGGTCACCGGGTCGAACGCGGCGAGCTTGCCGCCGAAGTTCTCGTACTTGTCCTTGTGAATGCCTGTCATCACCTGCATCAGGCCCTGCGCGCCCACCGGGCTTTGCGCAAACGGGTTGAAGCCGGATTCGACGGCCATCACGGCCAGGATCAGCGTCGGGTCGAGCTTGTTGTGGGCGCCGATGTCGTAGGCCTCGGCAACCAGCGCACTCAACGGCTCGGGCGCCACGCGGTACTTCTTGCTCAGCCAGTAGGCGACGGCGGCCTGCTGCTTGGGCAGCTGTCGCGGGTCGGTGGCCGTGGCGCGCTCGATTGCATCGAGCTGGATCGGCATGCCGGTGGCGGCCTCCTGCCGCTCCTGCAGCCAGCCGCGCAGGCGCACCTCTCCGGCGTCCCGCAAATCGGGGCGTGCGGCAAGGGTGAGCACGAGGCACACCGTGGCCAGGCCGACGAGGGCAAAGCCGTTGTGCGTGATTTCGAAGAAGCCCTGGGCCACGTCCGATGCGAAGCACCTGACGCCCTGAACCGTCTTTCCTAACGCTGTCATAGCACTTCCTCTCTCGCGCGGGGCCGCGTAGCAATGCCGGATGGGCAAAGCGCCGTCAGCTCCTCGTTTGATTTGGTACGCCGCCGGAAGAACTTCAGTGCTTCCGGCCTAGCCGGGTTCGGCAGCGGGTTTCGGGTTGTCCCTAGTACTTTTGCCAGGGACGGCGAATTTTAGGCAGCCGCGTCATAACGAGTCAAGAATATCGAGTTACGTTTATATGCCGATTGAAACAGGTAATGACCGGATTCTGGCCCAAACGCGGAAATTTAGCCTGTCGGGAGCCGGCCCGAAACGGCGTCAGCGCTGGCCGACACGCGAAGTGCCCCTTGGCGTTTCCTTGCGCCTAGGCAACCCAACCTAGACACGTGAATCGGCGTTGTCAATGCAGCTTGCGCAATCGCGCGCGGCCCGCTCATTGAAAAGCGTGCCTTGAAAAGTGGGGCGCGGTCTCGTACCTTTGGCTTGCCCGAGGGATCGGGCGCAAGCCGGTAGGGCCACCCCCCGGTGGTAGCCCCGGCCCAACCGGAAGCAATCTCTTGCTTCCAGAAGCGAACGTGGACATCAGTCTCCCCGGTCGCGGCCCGTGGCGGCGCAGGACTTTTGTCAGCCGCCTACGCCCGGACAGGCGCTTCACGGCGACTGCCCGGGCTATTCATTTGTGCTCCCGCGTCCGTGCGGCGCGGCTGGGTTCGATTCGCGGCGAGAATAGGCGTTTGCTTTTTTGAATCCCGTGACCCAGGCAACCCTGAAATCCGGCGACACCCGCGCTCTCGACGAGCTGACGGGCGGCGCCTTCTCCGCGCCGACCTCGGGCGAACGCAGCGCCCGCGTTCGCGAGTGGCTCGCCACCAATCCGTCCACCGAGCAATTGCACGAGGTGTTCCGCGAACTGTCCGCGCGCGACAAGGGCGCGGCACGGCCGCTGCGAGAAAAGCTCGATGAGGTCCGCCGGGCCCGCAGCCAGGAGACCATTGCGGCCGAGTGGGGCGAGAAAGCGCAGACGCTCCTTGGTCAACCCAAGCTGAACATTGCCGATGCGCTCGCATGGCAGCGCGACGCCGCGAAGGCCGGTGCCCCCTTGAGCCGTGAGCCGCTGGCTTCGTTGAAGGGACAGCTGTCCGACCGCATCAAGGGCATCGAGGACCTGCAGCATCGCGTGCAGGTGCAGCGCGAAGCGGCCGTGCTGCTGGCGCAGCGTATCG
>DATLBJ010000170.1:0-33301 GCA_035526975.1 Ramlibacter sp. | reverse complement strand
AAGATGAGATCTGCCGGGGCCTTGAGCCCCCTGAAGAGTCGTTCAAGACCAGGACGTTGATAGGTCAGGTGTGGAAGCGCAGTAATGCGTTAAGCTAACTGATACTAATTGCTCGTGCGGCTTGACCCTATAACTTTGATCGCATGCCGGAGGCAACCTCCGAATGCGTCAAGGCAGTTATGCCAAGGGTTGAACGCAATCAGAACTGATTTCGAATCTCTATGAATTGGTCTTGCTGACCGTCTGCAAGGACGTCAGTGAGGCAACAAGTTAAGCCTGATGACCATAGCGAGGTGGTCCCACTCCTTCCCATCCCGAACAGGACAGTGAAACGCCTCTGCGCCGATGATAGTGCGGATTCCCGTGTGAAAGTAGGACATCGTCAGGCTATTACAGCCCGCAAAAGCCCACCGAGAAATCGGTGGGCTTTTGTCTTTTCAGGCGTCTGATTTTGACGCGTTGAAAACCGATTCGCAGTTCGCCCGGCCGGCGTCTTTCGCCGGCAGCTTGCCGCAAGTGCGCGACAGCTGGTCTTTCAGTTTCGCCACGACTTTCACGCGCGCAGGATCCGCTCCTTGCCACTTCTGCAACTGCGCTGCCATCTTCTGGAGCGAGCGCTGGTTGCGTTCGAAAAACGTTTCCCCGCGAGGTTCCAGGCCGGTCATGACCGCGGCGGCGGCCAACGAGATTCGATTCGAATCCTGCGGCGCCAGCTCCACGAGCTGCCGCACATAACCGGAACCCCACTGGATCCGCGTTGCCGGTCCCTCGGACTTTCGCCACGCCTGCTCGTACCAGTGCAATGCTTCGGCCTTGTCGCCGCGTTCCTTCGCATTCGATGCGAGCACGAGCATGTGGTAGTAGGGCGCGACCGCGCGTGGCAGTTCGGCCTTGAGCATTTCATCCGATTCCTTGACCAGTCCGACCGACGCCAGCACGTGCGCCGCAGAGGGCACGACGGCCTGCCGCTCGTAGCGATCGGTCGACTGCGCGACGACCCGCATCAGTTCGCCCCGGGCGGCCTGCTGTCGTTCGGTCGATAGCTTCCCGGTCTTGTCGATCGCTTTCCACAGGTCCACCCGGGCATCGAGCGCGTCCACGGAATCGCTGCGCGACAGGGTGCCGCCGGCGAGCAATTGCTGCAGCGACGCATCCCATTTGCGCGCGAGGTCAGCTCGCGCATCGGGCGCGGGAGCGAGGTACTTCACGATCGGTTCGGCGAAGAAGACCACGAAGTCCCACTGTTCGCGCACCGATTCCGGCGTCGCCAGGACCTTGTCGATCATCGTGCGATCGGTTGCGCGCGTGCGCTCGTCGACACTCTTGCCGCCATCCTTCGCGCGCGCGGCGATTGCCTTGAGCATGAGCCGGTCCTTCGCGGGACCGGCACTCGCAGGCGCCGCATTTGCAAGCTCCGAAAGCCGCGGCGCCAGTTCGCTGGTCTTGAACATCTGCTGGTCGTCGGTGTCCCACGAATAGAAAGCCAACAGCCGCCATTGCTCGGGCGTCAGCGGTTGATGCGAAAGGGCGCGCGTCGCGAGATCCTTCACCGGCACGTCGGCGTTCAGCCCTGCGTTCAGCGTAAGCAGGTACCGCTCCGGATCGACCTCACCGGGCAGCCGCGTGATCTCGGAGCCATCCGGCTTGAACAACACCATCGTCGGATAGCCGGAGACCTTGAAGCGCGCCGCGACCTTCTGGGCCCCGGGCTTGTCGCCGTCGACGTACACCGGAACGAACGCGCGGGTGCGCTCGACAAAATCGGGCCGCGAGAACAGCGTGGCCTTCACCTGGTTGCAGGGTGGGCACCACACCGCGCCCCAGTAGAGGAAGACGGGCTTGCCGGATTGGCGCGCCAATGCGAACGCGCGATCGACTTCGGCATCGGAAGATGCGACTTGCCACGCTATTGCGGAATGTGCGGAGGGCGCCGCCCCCTTCGAGCCGGCAGGCAGCGCGATGGTTGCGACGGCGATGCAAGCCGCGACGACCGACGAGTTGACACCACGCACCATGGCAAGCTCCTTCGCGAGACCCTCAGATGTTATAGACGATTGAACCTTCGCGGCCGAGCGCCCCGGATTTCGTGAGCTCTGCCGTCATTTCATCCAGCCAATCACGCAGCGGCGCGTCGCCGAAGAAGCGCGAATGCACCCGTCGCATGTACGGCATGCCTTCGGCCCACCGAACGAGCTGCTCGAATTCCACCCGCTGCCACTCGAGAAGCTTGAACTTCACCAGAACTTTCATGGCGTGCGAGGCATGACGGCTCGGATTTGCGACAAAGCGGGCGAGACGACTGCGAGCACGGGCAATCGCCGCGCCGACCTTCTCTCGCCCTGCGAAGGGACTGCCGTGCCCGGGAACGACGAGCCGAGGCGCGAGCGCCTCGATCACGTCGAGGGTCGCGCCGACTTCATCGAAAGCCGACGCGCCGTCGAGCTCGGGGAAGACAACGCCGAAACCGTTCTCCCACAGGGCATCCGCGGAGATGAGCGCTCGTTCGTCCGGCTCAAAGAGGATCACCGAATGCGGATCGTGGCCGGGGGCGGCGTGCACTTCCCAGTGCGACTCGCCGAGCAACACCGACGCGCCAGGGCGCAGAACGCCGTCGAAGGAAAAGCGCGCGCAGCTCTGGCCGGTTTCCGTGTAGCTCAGCTGCGCTTCATCCCAACGCGCAACTGCGTCCGCTTGCCCCGGCGGGATCAGCAACCTCGACCCGGGGTACGCCGCCTGCAACGCGGCATTCCCGCCGCAGTGATCGCTGTGCAGGTGCGTGTTGACGATCGACTGCAGCGCGTTGCCGGCGAGCTCGCGCTGCACGAGCGCCAACGTCTGCGCGGAATGGGTGAAGTAGCCCGTGTCGACGACCGAAGTGACGCCGGTCGTGAACACCACGTTGTTCGACGAGAGCCAACCGCGCTCGAGCACGGTGACGCCCCGCGGCAGTGGTGCCACGTCGGTCATCGGGCGGTGCGCAGCTCCCGCCGGAGGATCTTGCCGACGTTGGTCTTCGGCAAGTCTTCGCGAAACTCGATGTGCTTCGGCACCTTGTAGCCCGTCAGGTTCTGGCGACAGTATTTCATCACGTCGTCCTCCGTCAGGACCGGGTCGTTCTTCACCACGAAGACCTTGATGGCTTCCCCTTGCTTTTCATCGGCGATTCCGATGGCGGCGCACTCCACGACACCCGGGCACAGCGAGATCACGTTCTCGAGCTCATTGGGGAACACGTTGAAGCCGCTCACCAGGATCATGTCCTTCTTGCGGTCGACGATCTTCGTGAAGCCGCGCTCGTCCATGAAGCCGATGTCACCCGTGCGAAGGAAGCCGTCCGGCGTGAACGCATGCGCGTTCTCGTCCGGCTTGTTGTAGTAGCCGCGCATCACGTTCGGGCCGCGGATGCAGATCTCGCCGCGCTCGCCCATCGGCATCGACTTGCCTTCGTCGTCCTTGATCGCGATGTCGATCGAAGGCAGCGGCAGGCCGATCGTGCCGGTGAACTCGCGGCTGGTGACGATGTTGTTGGTGCCGATGGCGCAGGTCTCGCTCATTCCCCAGCCTTCGATCATGGAGCAGCCGGTGAGCTTCTGCCAGTGCCGTGCCGTGCCTTCGGATGCTGCCATGCCCCCGGCCTGGCTGAGCGACAGCTGCGAGAAATCGATCGCGCGGAACTTCGGATGCTGCATCACCGCGTTGAACAGCGTATTCACAGCGGGGAAGATGTGGAACGGCCGCCGCTTCAGCAGCTCGACGAAGCGGTTGAAGTCGCGCGGATTCGGAACGAGCGTCAAGTGCGAACCCCACCGGATCGCGAGCAGGCAGATCGTCAGCGCGAAGATGTGATACAGCGGCAGCGCCGCGATCGTGTTCGTCTTCGTCGGGTCGGCGACCCGCGTGAGCGCCGGCTTGAACCATGCCTCGGCCTGCAGGATGCCTGCGACCACGTTGCCGTGGGTCAGCACCGCTCCCTTCGAAACACCGGTGGTGCCGCCCGTGTACTGAAGGAAGGCGACGGAGTCGAGCGTCTGCTGCGCCGGCTTGAGCGTCATCGCCGTCCCTTCGGCAATCGCGCGATTGAAAGCGATCACCTGCCGTCCCCCGCGCAAGGGGATGCGAAACGGCGGGACCATCTTCGCGAGATGCCGGACGGCGAACGTGATCCAGGTGCCGTAGACGAAGCCGAGCAGGTCGCCCATCGACGCGACCACGACGCGCTGCACCGGCGTTCGCTCGATCACCTCGGACAGTGTCTTCGCGAAGTTCTCCAGGATCACGATCGTCGTCGCGCCGGAGTCCTTGAGCTGGTGCTCGAGCTCGCGCGGTGTGTACAGCGGATTCACGTTCACGCAGGTGTAGCCCGCGCGCAGCACGCCGGCCATCGTCACGGGAAACTGCGGGATGTTGGGCAGCATGATCGCCACGCGCGAACCGGGTTCGAGCCCCAGCGATTGCAGCCATGCCCCAAGTGCGCAGGACAAGTCGTCGAGCTGCGCATACGTCATCCACCGCTCCATGCAGACGGCGAACGGCTTCGACGCGTTCTTGCGGAACGACTCCTCGAGCAGCTGCGTGAGCGAGCGGTACTGGTCCGGGCGGATCTCGTGCGGAACTCCGGGGGGGTAGCTGGCCAGCCAGGGCTTGTCCATGGGGCTTGTTTCTCCTTCGCGGCGGATTGTCCCGGGACGCACCCCGCGCGGTTAGGGTGCTTGTCCTAGGAGATTGGCCAGTTCCGTCTCGCACGCGACACCGGGCGCGTCGAACAAGTTCGCGATCAGTTGCGCCTCGCGCTGCTCGATGGTGCGCAGGAACTGGGGCGCGAGGCCGCCCCGTGACATGGCGGCGAAAGTATCGAATCCCGTCTCGAGGAAGCGCTGCAGCGAGCCAAGGCCGGCCGCGGTCGCCGGCCCGCGCATCATCCGCAGCATCGTACGCAGCCCGGGCGCACGGGTCAGACGCGACATCTCCTGCCCCATGGCCAGCACGTCCTTCAGCTGCGCATGCCGGTCATCGCGCCGGTCGACGATGCGCCATGCCCGCACGTACCGCTGCGCGGGAAGCGCGCTGTCGTCCTGCGCGAGCCACTGCACGGCCATCGAGTGATCCAGGTCCTCGGTCAGTGCGTGGAGTTGCGCGAGACCGATCGCGGTCTGGACGACTTGCGCCGGGAAAAATTTTTCGATGGCGCCCGCGATGCGCGCGAACTGTGCGTCGCGTTCGGCGAAATCTCGGTCGCTATACAGCTCTTCGAGAAAGAACCGGGCCGCGGCCGCATACGGCCCACCCGAAAGCATGTCGGCGTATGTGCCGGAAAACCGGCGGCCCTGCAAAGCCTTGATGGTGCGAACCGCTTCGCGCAAGCCGGGGTGCGCCGCTTCGGCGTGGCGCAATTGCGTCACGCGGGCGACGGCCTGGCGAATGGTCTGGGCCGCTTCCACGGATGCGAGTCTATCTAGGCGCGCGCCTCTACGAGCACCGCAAGTTCGCGTGCGATAGTCATTCGATGCGAAGAAGGACATGGTTGGCGCTGGGGGCCGGGTCGGCAGTGGCGCTGTTGCTGGCGGGGGGAACGCTGGCATTGCTCGTGCCGGGGGTGAAGGACGCGAAGCTCACGGCGCCCGCACGGGAAGTGTTCGCCTCGGTCGCGCGCGGGCTGCTGGCGGGGACGCTGCCCGCGGACGGCCGGGCACAGGCGATGGAAGGCCTGCTCGCCCGCATCGACGCACTCGTCGCCAACTTGCCGCCGCACGCGCAGGAGGAGCTGTCGCAACTGCTCGCACTGCTGGCGAGCGCCCCCGGGCGCCGCACCTTTGCCGGACTCGCCACCCCGTGGCGGGACGCGACCGTCGGCGAAATCCAGTCCGCGCTCGGCGCGATGCGCATCTCTTCGGTATCGCTGCGCCAGCAGGGCTACCAGGCGCTGCATGACATCGTTGGCGCAGCCTACTTCTCCGAACCCGGCACGTGGGAAGACATCGGCTATCCCGGCCCGACGGCCCTTTGATCCGATGACCTACATTCCCGATCCCGTTCGCGACGGGCTGCGCCGCGGCTGGCAAGTGCGCGGCGGCCCCTTCGGCGAAGTGCCTGCACGGATCACGTGCGACATCGTGATCGTCGGTTCCGGCGCCGGCGCGGGTATCACCGCGGAGCTGCTTGCGAAGTCCGGCCTCAAGGTCGTGCTCGTCGAGGAAGGTCCGCTGAAATCCAGTACCGATTTCCACCAGCGGGAAGCGCAGGCCTATTCCGCGCTGTACCAGGAAAGCGCCGCGCGCAAGACGCAGGACAAGGCGATCAACATCCTGCAAGGCCGCTGCGTCGGCGGTTCGACCACCGTCAACTGGACGAGCTCGTTTCGCACGCCAACCGAGACACTCGAGTTCTGGCAATCGCAGTACCAGCTGGATTCGTTCGACAACGATTCACTCGCGCCGTATTTCACGCAAGCCGAATTGCGCCTGGGCATCGCGCCGTGGCTCACGCCGCCCAACGAGAACAACGACCTGTTGCGCCGCGGCGCCGCCAAGCTGGGCATACCGGCAGCCGCCATCTCGCGCAACGTGAAGGGCTGCTGGAACCTCGGCTCATGCGGCATGGGCTGCCCGACCAACGCGAAGCAATCGATGCTTGTCACGACGATTCCCGCTGCGCTCGATCGCGGCGCGATGCTTCTCGTCGAGACGCGCGCGCAGCGCTTCGACATCGGGAACGGCCGTGTGCGATTCCTTGAGTGCGTTGCGGCGAAACCCAATGGTGCCGTGTCCAACGCACCCGCCACGCAAATCTTCGCGCACCATTACGTCCTGTCCGCCGGTGCGATCAATTCACCTGCGGTGCTGTTGCGCTCCGAAGCGCCCGACCCGCATGGCCGGCTTGGCATCCGCACGTTCCTGCATCCCGTCGTCCTCTCGGCCGGCGTGCTGCCGCAGGAAGTGCGCGGTTGGGAAGGCGCACCGCAATCGATCTACACCGACCATTTCCTGCAGACGCAAGCCATTGACGGCCCGATGGGTTTCAAGCTCGAGGCCCCGCCGATGCACCCGGTGATCTTCGCGTCGACGGTGCCGGGGTTCGGCGAACCCCAGGCCCGGGCGCTGAAGGAGTTTGCGCACACCCATGTGCTGCTGGCGCTGCTGCGAGACGGCTTCCACGCGCAATCGCCGGGCGGCGAAGTGAAATTGCGCAGCGATGGTTCGCCGCTGCTGGACTACCCGTTGAACGGGTACGTGATGGACGGCGCGCGACGCGCGCTTTTGGCGATGGCGGAAATCCAGTTTGCCGCCGGCGCGCGGGAAGTGTTGCCCGTGCACGAACTCGCCCATCCGTACACATCGTGGGAAGAAGCCCGCGCCGCAATCGCGCAATTGCCCATGAAGGCCCTGCTCACCAAGTTCGTCAGCGCGCATGTGATGGGCGGCTGCGCAATGGCGGGGAGTGAGCGTCTGGGCGTGGTGCGGCCCGATGGCGTGCACTGGCAGCTCGAAAACCTCTCCGTGCACGACGGCTCCATCTTCCCGACGAGCATCGGCGCAAACCCGCAGCTCTCGATCTATGGCATCGTGAACCGCATGGCGCAGCATCTGGTCAAGCGGCTGGGCGGATCCCAAGTGAAACTCGCCTGATGCCTGCACGCTCGTCCCTTGCACGGTTGCAGCAAGCGATCGTCGTCGCGTTGTTCGCCGCGGCCGCGAGCTGGATCGCGTGGCGCTGGCCCCACTCACCGATGAGCGCAATCGCCGGCGCGGTCGCGATCGTGTTTGGGTATTCGATCTTCCTCGCCCTCGAGTTCTTCCTGCTGAAGACTGTCGGCAACGACCCGCACGTGCCACCACTGCGCTGGCGCGATGCGTTCCGTGCATGGTGGGGCGAAACCGTCACCACTCCACGCGTGTTTTTCTGGCGCCAACCGTTCCGATGGAACGCCGAGCCCGACCAGCTCACCGCCACGCCGGGCAAGCGAGGGATCGTGTTCGTGCACGGCTTCGTGTGCAACCGCGGCTTCTGGAATCCCTGGATGCGCAAGCTGCGCGCATCGGGTCATCCTTTCATCGCGGTCAATCTCGAACCTGTATTCGGGTCGATCGAAAGCTATGTCGCCATCGTCGACGGCGCGGTCGCGCGGGTGACGCAGTCGGCGGGCGGATTGCCGCCCATGGTCGTATGCCACAGCATGGGCGGACTCGCTGCGCGCGCATGGCTGCGTGCGAAGGGCGGTGCCGTGCGCGTCCATCACGTCGTGACCATCGGCACGCCGCATCGCGGCACGTGGCTGGGCCGCTTCAGCCACACCAGGAACGGGCGCGAGATGCGCCTGGAAGGAAAGTGGGTCACCCAGCTCGCGCAAGAAAGCGCGCGTGTCCCCTTCACGTGCTGGTATTCGAACTGCGACAACATCGTGTTTCCCGCGTCCACCGCAACGCTGCCCGGCGCCGACAACCGCCTCGTGCGCGGCATCGCCCACGTCGAGCTCGCGTTCGTGCCGGAAGTGTTCGCGCACGCCGCGCAACTGCTTGCCGCAAGTTAATTTCGCACAGGAACCGCGGGAGCAATTCATAAGCGGCGTGCCCCTGCGCTTCCTAAGCTTCGTCCATCACGTTGCGGAGACAAACATGGAACTGATCGCGAAGGACGGAAAGCAAGAGGGCAAGCAGCCGGGGGGCCTGCCGGTCGACAATGCGGCGGGGTCCCAGGCGGGCCTGGCCGCACTGATGGACGAACTGGCCCATGGCGTCGTGCTCACCACGGCCGAAGGTCGCATGCTTCACGCGAACCAGGCGGCCCGGCATGAGCTGGTGCGCGCCTGTGTGATCGGCCTGTGGCAAGGAGGCATGGTCCAGGCGTGCCGTGCCGAGAGCGACCGCGACCTGCAGTCCGCACTTGCACGCGCCTCGTCCGGCCGGCGCAGCCTGGTGCAATTGTCGGCGCTGGAAGGCCCGAGCCTGTCCGTCGCGGTAGTCCCGGTGAAACCCCACGGCGCGGAGGGCTCCCGCTGCGCGCTGGTCTTCTCGCGCGGCACCGTGTGCGACCCCCTCATGCTGGGGTTCTACGCGCGCCGCCACGGCATCACCGCGGCCGAGGAACTCGTCCTGTCCGCACTGTGCGCCGGCCACTCCGCGCCGCAGATCGCCTCGCAACTGAACGTCGCGGTCTCGACCGTCCGCAGCCATGTCCGCAGCATCTGCGCCAAGACCCGAACGAGCAGCGTCCGCGAACTGGTTCAACGCGTCGCGGTTTTGCCGCCGGTCGCGCCCGCTTTCCCGCACGAAGCGGTGCACTGAAGGCGAAGTTGCAACAGCGCGGGTGATTCCCCGCTGCGCCGCGGTCAGCTCATGCTAGAGTGATCCGCGAGTTGGGGAGTCACACATGGTCATGCCGAACCCGTCGGCCGCGCAGGAAAAGCTGGTTGCCGGCCTCAGTCCGAGCCTGCGCGCGCTCTCATTGCGCGGCGTCTTCCGCACGTATCGCAAGAACACCGTCATCATCAACGAAGGCGAAGTCGGCGACTCGCTGTTCGTCCTGCTGCAAGGGCGCGTCAAGGTCTATTCGACCGACGCCGACGGCCGCGAGATCACCTACAACATCGTCGAAGCCGGGGACTATTTCGCCGAAATGTGGCTCGATGGCGGCCCGCGGTCCGCTTCGGTGATGACGCTCGAGCCCAGCGTGTGCTCGGTGGTCAGCCGCGCTGCGCTGCGCGACCACCTGGCCGATGAGCCCGAGTTCGCACTCGAACTGGTCTCGCAGGTGATCCGCCGTGCACGCGCAGCCACCGAGACGGCGCGCAACATGGCGCTGCTCGACGTCTACGGGCGCGTGATCGCCACGCTCGAAAACCACGAAGGCCCGGCGTCCGCCGACAACCCGATCACGATCACGCAGATCACGCACCAGCAGATCGCCAGCCGCGTCGGCGCGTCGCGCGAAATGGTCAGCCGCCTGCTCAAGGACCTGGAAAAGGGCGGCTACATCGAACTGGGCGTCAAGCGCATCACGCTCAAGAAGAAACTGCCGGCCCGGTGGTGAGGCTGCGCTGCGCCTGCTGCGCGCTGCCGCGGCAACTGCTGGAACATGTCGCGGCGAAAACCGGCGACACCCATGCGGCGCAGAGGCAACACCAAACTTCTCAGCGCATCCGCGCGCAGCGCCACAAGGCTGCACTCGCTTCGCAAAAGGCGCCGCCCGGCGAGCACAAGCGCTGGGTCTACGACGCGGGCGCAAAGGAACACCTTCCCGGCCGTCTCGTGCGCGCCGAGGGGGCAGCGCCCGCCGGCGACAAGGCCGTGAACGAGGCCTACGACAACGTCGGCATCACGCTGGAATTCTTCTCGAAGGTGTTCGGGCGCGATTCGCTTGACGGCCAAGGCATGGATGTGAAAGCGTCAGTGCACTACGGCGACGCGTACGCCAATGCGATGTGGAACGGCGAGCAGCTGCTGTTCGGCGACGGTGACGGCATCCACATCGGTGGCTTCACGCGGGCACTGGACATCGTGGCGCATGAGCTCACGCACGCGGTCACGCAGCACTCGATCGAAGGCGGCCTCGGCGTGGTGCAGCGCCATGGCAAGCCGGACCTTGCGGGCGAGCCCGGCGCGCTGAACGAATCCATCTCCGACGTGTTCGCGTCACTCGTCAAGCAATGGCACGCGCGCCAGGAAGTTACACATGCCGACTGGTTGGTCGGGCAAGGCATCCTCGCGCCCGCGATCGGCCACGCGGTGCGCTCGCTGGAAGATCCGGGCAACCCGGCAAAAACCTACGAGGGGGACCACCAGGTCGCGCACATGTCGCAGTTCGCGCACGGGGGCGACGTGCATGCCAACTCGGGCATCCCGAACCATGCGTTTTATCTTTGTGCGCACGCGCTCGGCGGCCACGCGTGGGAGCACGCAGGGCGGATCTGGTACGAAGCGGTCGGGCAGCTGCATTCGAAATCGACTTTCGCGGATGCCGCGAAAGCAACGAGCGAAACGGCCGCACGCCTGTTCGGCCGCGCGTCGAAAGAACAACACGCGGTGCAGTCCGCATGGGCAAAGGTGGGCGTGCCGGCTGCCTGATTCCGCGTCCTTTGCTATCCTTTGGCAAAGCACTCGAAGTGCGCAATCGGAGGGAGAGGCACAGGCATGCGCTGCCGGTCCTGCTTGACGGTCAACCCCGCGGGGAACAGGTTCTGCGAAGACTGCGGCAAGCAGTTGCAGCTGACCTGCGCCAAATGCGGGCACGACGTCAACCTCGGTGCGCGCTTCTGCGGCAATTGCGGCAGCACCGTGCAGTCCGCCGCATCCGGCAGCGTCGACGCGCCGCCGAAGTGGGGCGAGCTCAAACAGGCGACAGTCTTCTTCGCCGACATCGTCGGCTCGACTGATCTCGTCGCGCACATGGACCCCGAGCAGGCGATGGCCAGGCTGCGCCCCGCGGTGCTGCGCATGCGCCACTCCATCGAGCGCTTCGGCGGCACCGTGCTGCGCACGCTCGGAGACGGCGTGATGGCAATGTTCGGCGTGCCGCGTTCGCTCGAAGGCCACGCCTTGCTGGCGTGCCAGGCCGCGCTGCACATGCAGGCGGCGTTCAATCATGGCGAGGACGGCCTGCGCATCCGCATCGGCCTGCACTCGGGCCAGGTCGCATCCGATCCGGAAGATGCCGAGGACGGGCGCGGCGGCGGGGCACATGGCCTCACCATCCACCTGGCCAGCCGCGTGATCGCGCTGGCGCAACCCGGCGGCATCTGCCTCACGCTCGCCTGCCGCAACGAAGCCGGTGCGGGCTGCGTTGCCGAATCCATCGGCATGCATCGCTTGAAGGGCATTCCCGATCCCGTGGAGATCTTCGCGTTGCAGGGCGTCGAAGCATCGGCGCGGCGCAATTCGTCGGCGCATCTCGTGCAGTCGACGTTCCGCGGGCGCGATCGCGAGCTGGCGGTGCTCGAGAGCTTCTTCGAGGGCGTGGGCCGGCCCGAAGCGATCAACGTGGTCGGCATTGCGTCGGAGCCCGGGGGTGGCAAGAGCCGCCTGTGCGACGAGTTTTCGCGATCATGCGCAGCGCGCGGTGTGCCGGTGTACGACGTGCGGGCGCAGCTGTATGGCCATTCGCTCCCGTTGCAGCCGATCCTCGAGTTGTTCCGGACGCACTTCTTCGGGATCAGCGCGACGGACGATGCAGCGGTGGCGCGCGCGCGCATCGCCGCCGTCTTCGCGCCGATGAATCCCGAGGCCCACGACCTCGACCTGCTCTACGAATTTTTCCGCGTCAGCGCGGACGATGCGCCCGCCCTCGCGCTGGGGCCGCGTGCGCGGCAGGCGCGAGTGTCGGCGCTGCTCAAGCAGCTCGTGCGGCTCGACGCGCAAGCCAGGCGCGTGATCCTCATCGAGGACCTGCACTGGATCGACGAGGCGAGCGAGGAGTTCGTGTCCGCGCTGGCCGAAGCCGTGACCGGCACGCACACGCTGGTGCTCCTGAACTACCGCCCCGCGTATCGCGCCCCGTGGTTGCGCCTTCCGCACTTTCGCCAGGTCGAGCTCGGCGAACTGCCGCAAGCGGACATGGACGCACTGGTCGCCGAGCTGCTCTCGCACGTGACGTCGCTTCCCGAGATCTGCCGGCTCGTCTGCCTGCGCAGCGGGGGAAATCCGTTCTTCGCCGAGGAACTGGTGCGCACCATCGCCGAGAGCGGCGTGATCTCGCACGATGGATTGCCCGTCGGCGGTCTCGAAGCGGTGGAGCGTGTGCTTCCCGCGACGCTGCAAGCCGTCATCGGCGCCCGCCTCGATCGCCTCGGCGAGCCGGAGAAGACGCTGCTGCAGATGTGCGCCATCATCGGCAAGGAAATTCCGCTGGCCGTGCTTGAACATGTTGCAAGCCCGCTGGCCGCCCAGATCGAGCATGGCCTCGATGGCCTGTGCCAGGCCGGCCTGATCCTGCCGCAGCCCGCGCAAGGCGGCCGCAGCTTCGCGTTCCGCCATCCGTTGATCCAGGAAGTGGCCTACACCACGCAATTGAAAGTGCGGCGCGGCCAGGTGCACGCGAGCGTCGCGGTTGCGATGGAGTTGTACTACGGCGAGGACGTCGACGAATACGCGGCGCTGATCGGATACCACTTCGAACAGGCCGGCACGGTGGTCGAAGCGTCGAAGTATTACGAGCGCGCCGCGAACTGGGTCGGCTCGCTGCATGCCGCGCAGGCGATTCGCCACTGGCACAAGGTTCGCGATCTCCTGGACAAGGTCCGGGGCAGCGAAGCCGTCGATCGCCAGCGTGCCACTGCCGGCGCGAAGGTCGCCATCCTCGGCTGGCGGGAAGGCATGACGCTCGAACAGGTCAAGCCGCTGATCGACGAGGCCCTGCTGTTCGCCAACCAGGGCGACGACCGGCTGGTGCCGTGGCTGCTCACGATCGAGGGCCGAATGATGGTCGGCAGCGGCGGTCCGGCCGACGGCTATGTCGAACGCGTGAAGAAAGCCTTGCTGTACATCGACGTCGATCGCGATCCGGGCCGCGTCGCAGTGGCGCAGGCGTCGTTGTGCCAGGCGTATTCGTGGGCCGGGCTGCTGCGCGAAGCGTTGCAGTCCAACGACGTGGCGCGCGAATCCACCCATCATGTGCAAGCGTTCGAGCGCGCCTTCTTCGGTTTTTCCATCGAGCAGTGGGTCATGTCGCTGCGTGCGCGCATCCTGATCCGCATGGGCCGCGCCGCGGAAGCGCGCGAAGTGCTCGATCGCCTGCTCGACCTCGAGGCGGCCTCGCGCGAGCCGCCCGTGCCGGGCATGTCGCGCATCGGCTTCGTCGATCTCGCATGGCTTCTGCGCGATGCCGACATGGCGCGGGACCACGCGCACGAATTGCCGAAGGTGGCGCAGAAGTACGGGACACCATACCTGCATGCGTTCTCGATGGGATCGACCGGCACGGCCGCTAGCATTGCGGGCGACCATGAGCGCGCGGCGAACGATTTCTCGGGCGCGCTGAAGCTCGTGCGCGAAACCGGCGCCGCACGCGAGTACGAACCCGAATTGCTCGCATCCTTGGCCGAAACCCAATTGCATCTCGAGGAATGGGAAGCGGCGCATGCCTATGCGGGCGAGGCCATCGCACTGTCGCGGGCCCGTACGACCCGCGTCGCCGAATGCCGCGGCCTGATCGCGCGGGGGCATGCCGCCGCTGCACTGGGACGCGACCCCAAGCTCGATTTCGCGCAAGCGGAAGCGCTGATCGGTGTGACCGGCGCGTTCGTCTGCCGTGCGACGCTGGAACGTGCGCGCGCGCTCAGTGCCGCACGAGCAGCGTGAACTCGCGCATGCCGTAGCGCTCGAGCCGCGTCACCTTCATGCCGAGATCGCGTTCGCAGAACTCGGCCCACCGCGATGCCGCCGGCCGATACAGCTGCGGCTTGCCTTCCATGCCTTCAGGAAGTGGCGCGAGGAAATTCACCGCGAATCCGCGCCGGGTCGATAGCGCCATCGCGCGCAAAGTGTGTTCGACGAATTGCTCCCACAGCGCCAGGGGCTCGTCGATGCGCACGTTGAAGATGCCGCTCGCCACGGCGTAGTCGGCGACGCGCGGACTGCGCTCCCCGGTTTCGAAAACAGCGTTGCGCTTGCGGCGCCACAACTTGCGCGCCTGCTCGATCATCGATGCGGACAAGTCGATGCCGAGGTAGTCGACATGCGTATCCGGATGCCTCTTGCCGATGAAGCCGAGCAGCGCGCCGTAGCCGCAGCCCCAGTCATCGAGCGAGAAGTCCGCCTGGAAGTCGCACAGGCGCAGCAACTGCACGAAGCGCAATTGCTGCGTCGGCTCGCACGACCAGTCCACGCCGGGTGGCGTGGGACCGTGCCGCTCGATCTTCGCGCTGTAATAGCGCTCGATGCGCGAATGCAGCGGGGCGAGATCGAGGGCCGGCGCGGTCACTTCTTCTTCGGCTTGGCGGATTTCTTCGCGGCCTTGGCGCCTTCGGTGCGCGGCGCGGACGGGAAAGAAATCCAGAGATAGTCCTGGTCCATGTAGAACAGCGGGCGCGCCTTGTCCTTGATCACCACGCCTTCGCTCTCGCGCATGTCGTGGTTGCTGAAATAGACCGGCAGCGGCCTCTTCGCGGCCAGGTTTTTCATGATGGCGGAGACGATCGCCGCGTCGCCCTTCATGCCCTTGACGTTCGATTTCTCGCGGCGCAGGTAATTGAGATAGGCGTAGAAGCGGTTCTTCGCTTCGTGGTTCGCGCCGCCGCCGATGTGCAGCGCAGTCGCGCTGGTGGCAAACGTGCGGCCTGCCTTGAAGATCTGGAATTCCTTTTGCAGCTCGACCATCTCGTCGATGCCGCCGAACTGCTCCTTCGCGCCGTGCGGAGGCGCGAACCGCACGTTCAGGTCATCGAGCATGGAGCCGACATAGACGTCGTGCTCCTTCATGAAAAAACCCATGGACCCACTCCTCTCGTGTGTTGTTGTCGTAACGTGAGTTACGCGGCGAGTGTACCGAGGAGGAGCGGCGGATGTCACCGCGTTGGAGTCAACCCTTGTTCGTTTGCAACACTCCGCGGCGCATCTGGTCCAGCTCCATCGTTTCGAACAGCGCCTTGAAGTTGCCTTCGCCGAAGCCTTCGTTGCCCTTGCGCTGGATGAACTCGAAGAAGATCGGCCCGAGCTGGTTCTCCGAGAAGATCTGCAGCAGCAACTCGCCGGGCTCGCCGTCGACGAGGATGTTGCGCTGCTTCAGTGCGTCGATGTCTTCCGCCAGTTGGGGGATGCGTTTGGGCAGCAGTTCGTAGTAGGTCTCGCTGGTGTCCAGCAGCTTCACGCCGGACATCTGCAACGAATCGACGGTGTCGTACAGGTTCGTCGAGCCCAGCGCGATGTGCTGGATGCCCTCGCCATGGTATTTGTCCAGGTACTCCTGGATCTGCCCCGAGGTCTCGTTGCCCTCCTCGTTGATCGGGATGCGGATCATCCCGCAGGGGCTGGTCATCGCCTTGCTTTTCACGCCCGTCGCCTGCCCCTCGATGTCGAAATAGCGCACTTCGCGGAAGTTGAACAGGCGCTCGTAGAAATCGCTCCACTCCTTCATCCGCCCGCGGTGCACGTTGTGCGTGAGGTGGTCGATGTACGTCAGGCCGTGCCCGGCGGGATTGAGCGCTTCGCCCGCGGCGATGCCCGGCAGCGGTTCGAAGTCGACGTCGTAGAAACCGATGTTGCCGATGTCGCCTTCCTTCGCACCGTTCTTGCCGCGCCACCGGTCGATGAAGTAGATGATCGAATCGCCGATGCCCTTGATCGCCGGGATGTTCAGCTCACCGGGGCCGGCCTGGTGTGCGTAGCCCCACGCGCCGAGCGAGATCGCGCGTTCGTACGCGGCCTTCGCGTCCTGCACGCGAAACGCGATGGCGCAAATGCTCGGCCCGTGCGCGCGCGCAAAACGCTGCGCGAACGAATCGGGTTCGGCATTGATGATGAAGTTGATGCCGCCTTGCCGGTACAGGATCACGTTCTTGTGCCGGTGCCGGGCGATCGCCTTGAAGCCCATGCGCTCGAACAGTTCGCCCATGGCCTTGGGGTCCGGGGCCGCGTATTCGATGAATTCGAAGCCGGCCGTGCCCATCGGGTTGTCCCATTGCAGTGTCTTTTTCATCTCCGCACTTTAGGGGCCGCGGGCGTCAGTTTTTGCGCGTGATGGGGCGCAAAGTCGCTCTTTGGCGCAATAATCCTGCGTCATGGCAGACCTCGAAACACTCGACAAGCTCGACAAGGCCATCCTGCGCCGCCTGCAGGCCAACGGACGCGAAACCTACGACGTCGTCGGCGAGAAGGTGGGACTGTCCGCCAGCGCGGTGTTGCGACGGGTGAAGCGCCTCGAGGACGCCGGCGTCATCGACCGCTATGTCGCGCTCGTCAAACCCGACGCGGTCGGTGTGGGCCTCATCGCCTACCTGAACGTGCGTCTGGAAAAGCACACCGAAAGCCACAAGCGCAACCCGATGGACCTGTTTCGCGGCGCGGTGCAGAGCTGGCCCGAAGTGGTCGAGTGCGTCGCGCTCACGGGCGACATGGATTACCTGCTGCGCGTGGTCGTCAGCGACATGGCGCACTACAGCCGCTTCATGATGGAAACCTTGCTGCGCCACCCCTCGGTCCAGGACTGCAAGACGAGCTTTGTGCTCGACCGGGTCAAGGCTACAACTGCGATTCCTCTTTAGTGGGCACTCGCCTACGTAGTACTACCTGAGCGGCGGCTGCAGTGCCCATTTGAGTCGGTTCCCTAGGGAATACCCGTACATTGGGATCATGACTGTGAATGAAGCCGTCCGCGTATCGCCGATCGTCGTGCCCATCCGTTCCCTGGGGCCGGGGCACCGCGCGCGCATCGCGGCGCACCTGAAGGCGCTGGAAGAAGAAGACCGCTACCTGCGCTTCGGCTACACCGCGCGCGACGAACAGATCGACCGCTACGTCGAGCGCATCGACTTCGAGCGTGACGACGTGTTCGGCATCTACAACCGCAAGCTCGAGCTCATAGCGATGGCGCACCTTGCGTATTCGGACGACCCGCGGCACGACGCATGCGCGGAGTTCGGCGTGTCGGTGCTGAAGAAAGCACGAGGCCGCGGCTACGGTGCGCGCCTGTTCGAGCGCGCCGTCATCCATGCGCGCAACGAAGGCGTCGACATGCTGTTCATCCACGCGCTGTCGGAAAACCGGGCGATGCTGCACATCGCCGCCAAGGCGGGCGCGACGTTCGAGCGCGCCGGCGGCGAGACCGAAGCCTTCCTCAAATTGCCGCCCGCGACCTTCGACACGCGCATGGCGGAGATGGTCGAAGAACAGATGGCGCAGACCGACTACCGCCTGAAGCAACAGGCGCAACGCTTCTGGGCTTTCCTCTCGCGCGCGCAGTAGGTGTGGGGCGGCGTGCGCCGCGGGCGCCACAAGTCGCCGCAATAGTTCGGTATCCTATCGGTCCCCCCACGACCGCACGTCCTGCCCAGCCACTGTGTCCGACCCGCATCCTGCGCGAGCTTCCGGCGACAAGGAAGACAAGCGCACCTTCTTCCAGAAGATCGCGGAGTTCATCCATCCCGGCCCCGACTCCAAGGCCGAGCTGATCGAGACCCTGGCGGACGCCGAAGACAACGACATCATCGGCGCCGAATCGCGCGTGATGCTCGAAGGCGTCATCCGCATGGCGGAACTCACGGCCGGCGACGTCATGGTGCCCGCACCGCGCATGGACCTCATCAACATCGATTCGTCGATGGACGAGATCCTCGGCAGCGTGATCGAAACGGCGCACTCGCGCTTTCCCGTGTACGAGGGCGACCTCGAAAACATCATCGGCATCCTGCTCGCGAAGGACCTGCTCAAGTTGCAGCGCGCGCCGGAACTCAACCCGCGCGCGCTGCTGCGCCCCGCATCGTTCATTCCCGAGAGCAAGGGCCTCAACGACCTGCTGCGCGAATTCCGCGGCAACCGGAACCACCTCGCGGTCGTGATCGACGAGTTCGGCCGCGTCGCCGGGCTCGTCACCATCGAGGACGTCCTCGAGCAGATCGTCGGCGAGATCGAGGACGAGTTCGACATCGAGGAAGACCAGGGCGACATCTTCGGGCTGGCCGACCGCACGTACCGGGTCAGCGGGGACACCTCGCCCGAGCGCGTCGCGGAAGCGTTCGGCGTGACGATCACGCCCACGGATTCGGAGCAGGCGTTCGACACCATCGGCGGCCTGATCGCGCACGAGATGGGCCATGTGCCCCGTCGCGGCGAGGACTTCGAGCTGGCGGGGCTCAGGTTCGTCGTGATGCACACCAAGGGCGGCGCGGTGCGCTGGTTCAAGGTCGCGCCGGTCAACGGCGACGACGCCACCGGCTAGTGCGCTTCGCGCCGGTCATCGCCGCGCTCGTCGCCGGGCTGGCGCAGGCTGTGTCGATTGCGGCGCCGTGGAACGGCGAGCCGCAATGGTGGCTGCAATCGATCTCGCTGGCCACGCTCGCGCTCGTGCTGCAACGCGCCGCATCATGGCGCGCGTCGGCCGTGCTCGCGTGGCTGTTCGCCACGGCGTGGAGTGCGGGCACATGGTGGTGGCTTTTCATCTCGATGCATGTGTATGGCGGCCTGGCAGCGCCGCTCGCGGCGATCGCGGTGCTGCTGCTCGCGGGGTTCATCGCTCTGTACTATGCCGCGGCGTGCGGACTCTCCTGGTTCGCGAAGCGGCGCGGGATGGCATTGCAATCGATCGCTTTCGCCGGGGCATGGCTGCTCGCGGAGTTGATGCGAGCCAGCTTCTTCACGGGCTTCCCGTGGGGCGCGAGCGGATACGCGCATGTCGACGGACCGCTGGCGGTGATGGCGCCTTACGTTGGCGTCTACGGCATCGCTGCGGTCAGTGCATTCCTCGCGTTTTGGCTCGCGACGCTGGTGCAACCCTCGATGCGTGCACCGCTGCGTTCGTGGCTCGTCGTCGCGGGCGCCGTCGCGCTGCTCGCCGCATCCAACTTCATCGCGAAGCCGGACGGCGAGGGTTCGCGCCCCAAACTGTCGGTCGCGCTCCTTCAGGGCAACATCCCGCAGGACGAGAAATTCCAGGGCGGCACGGGCATTCCGGTTGCGCTCGACTGGTATGCGCGCCAGCTGAAAGACAGCCGTGCATCGCTGACGGTCACCCCGGAGACGGCGATTCCCCTGCTGCCGCAGCAACTGCCCAACGATTACCAGGAAACGGTGGCGCAGCCGTTCAGGCAGGGCGGGCGCGCCGCACTCATCGGCATCCCCCTCGGCAGTTTCGAGGAAGGCTATTCGAATTCGGTGATCGGCCTCGAGCCCGGCACGAAGACCTATCGCTACGCCAAGCACCACCTCGTGCCGTTCGGCGAATTCATCCCGCCATTCTTCAAGTGGTTCACGCGCATGATGAACATCCCCTTGGGAGATTTCAATCGCGGTGCCGTCGTGCAGCCCCCGTTCGAGTGGGCGGGCGAACGCCTGTCGCCCAACATCTGCTACGAAGACCTGTTCGGGGAGGACCTCGCGCAGCAATTTACCGACAGCGGGCACGCGCCGACCATCCTGGTGAACATGAGCAACATCGGCTGGTTCGGCGACAGCGTCGCCATCGACCAGCACCTTGCGATCAGCCGCATGCGCGCGATCGAGTTCGACCGGCCGGTGATCCGCGCGACCAACACCGGCGCGACGGCCATCGTCGATCATCGGGGACAGGTCACGCATTCGCTGCCGCGCCTCACGCGCGGTGTGCTCACGGGAGACGTCGAAGGCCGCACGACGATCACGCCGTACGCTGCGTGGATGTCGCGCCTCGGGCTGTGGCCCTTGTGGACTGCAGCGCTCGGCGCGCTCGCTGCGGGCGTCATCCGCAGGCGGCAACAGCCGCGCCCGTAAAATCAGCGGTTTCCTTGCGCGTATTCCACGCCGCCCTGCGCGATGTCGACGTTCCAGCAAATCATCCTCAACCTGCAGTCCTACTGGGACAAGCAGGGGTGCGCCCTCCTGCAGCCCTATGACATGGAGGTCGGGGCCGGCACGTCGCACACCGCCACGTTCCTGCGCGCGCTGGGCCCCGAGCCATGGAAGGCCGCCTATGTGCAGCCCAGCCGCCGGCCGAAGGACGGCCGCTATGGCGAGAACCCCAACCGCCTGCAGCACTACTACCAGTACCAGGTCGTGCTCAAGCCGGCGCCAGCGAACATCCTCGAGCTGTACCTCGGTTCGCTCGAGGCACTCGGTTTCGATTTGAAGAAGAACGACATCCGCTTCGTCGAGGACGATTGGGAGAACCCGACGCTCGGCGCGTGGGGCCTGGGCTGGGAAGTCTGGCTCAACGGGATGGAGGTCACGCAGTTCACCTATTTCCAGCAGGTCGGCGGCATCGATTGCAAGCCGATCACGGGGGAGATCACTTACGGCCTCGAGCGGCTCGCGATGTATCTGCAAGGCGTGGAGAACGTCTACGACCTGAAGTGGACGAACGAGATGTCGTACGGCGACGTGTACCTGCAAAACGAGAAGGAACAGTCGGCTTACAACTTCGAGCACAGCGACGTCGATTTCCTCTTCACCGCATTCACCGCGCACGAGAAGCAGGCGAAGCACCTGATGGAGCAGCAACTCGCGTTGCCCGCGTACGAGCAGGTGCTCAAGGCCGCGCACTCGTTCAACTTGCTGGATGCACGCGGCGCGATCAGCGTGACCGAGCGTGCCGCGTACATCGGCCGCATCCGCAACCTCGCGCGCAGCGTGGCGCAAAGCTACTACGAAAGCCGCGAGCGCCTGGGCTTTCCGATGGCGCCGCGCGAACGGGTCGCGCAGCTGCAGAAGAAGCCTGTCCTGAGCAAAGTCGAAGGGGCAGCGTGATGGCCACGAAGAACCTCCTGGTCGAACTCTTCGTCGAAGAGCTGCCGCCGAAAGCGCTGAAGAAGCTCGGCGACTCATTCGCCGGCGTGCTGTTCGAGCAGCTCAAGGCGCAAGGTCTCGCGACGGCGGAATCGAAGGTCACGCCCTATGCATCGCCGCGCCGCCTCGGCGCCCACGTGACCGCGGTTGCCGCGCAAGCGGCGGACAAGCCGCTGTCGCAGAAACTGATGCCCGTGAGTGTCGCCGTCGACGCGAATGGCAATCCCACACCGGCGCTGATCAAGAAGCTGCAATCCCTAGGTGCTGATGCGTCGGCGGCTTCGCAATTGAAGCGGGCAATGGACGGCAAGGCCGAAGCGCTGTTCTACGAAAGCACAGCGAAGGGCGCGACGCTCGCGGAAGGGTTGCAGAAGGCACTGGCCGAAGCGATCGCAAAGCTGCCGATCCCGAAAGTCATGACCTACCAGCTCGCCGATGGTTGGACCGACGTGAAGTTCGTGCGGCCGGCGCACCGGATCGTCGCGTTGCATGGCGACAGCATCGTGCCGATCACCGCGCTGGGCTTGAATGCCGGACGCGACACCGAAGGCCATCGCTTCGAAAGCACGAAGAGTCCCCTTGCTATCGGCACGGCGGACACTTATGAATCGCAGATGCTCGAGCAAGGCCGCGTGATCGCGTCGTTCGAAAAGCGCCGCGACGAAATTTCGAGGCAGCTTTCGGAAGCCGCGAAGAAGGCCGGCTCGAAGCCGATCGATGACCCGGCGCTGCTCGACGAAGTCACTGCCCTGGTCGAACGCCCGAACGTCCTCACGTGCGAGTTCGAGCGCGAGTTCCTCGACGTGCCGCAGGAATGCCTCATCCTCACGATGAAGGCGAACCAGAAGTACTTCCCGCTGCTCGATGCGGCGGGCAAGCTGACGAACAAGTTCCTGGTCGTGAGCAACATCCAGCCGCAAGACCCCAGCGCCGTGACGGGCGGCAACGAGCGCGTGGTGCGCCCGCGGCTGGCCGATGCGAAGTTCTTCTTCGACCAGGACCGCAAGAAATCGCTCGCCGCTCGCGTGCCGGGCCTGGCGAAGGTCGTGTATCACAACAAGCTCGGCACGCAAGGCGAGCGCGTCGAGCGCGTGCGTGCAATCGCGAAAGTGATCGGCGCGCAACTTGGCCCCGACAAGGTTGCACAACAAGCCGATCGCGCGGCGGAACTCGCGAAAGCCGACCTGCTCACCGACATGGTCGGCGAGTTCCCCGAGCTGCAAGGGATCATGGGCCGCTACTACGCGCTCAACGACAAGCTCGGTGACGAGATCGCCGACGCCATCGAGGACCACTACAAGCCGCGTTTTGCCGGCGACACCTTGCCGCGCAATGTCGTGGGCACGGTCGTCGCCCTGGCCGACAAACTCGAAACGCTCGCCGGCCTGTTCGCAATCGGCCAGTTGCCCACCGGCGACAAGGACCCCTTCGCACTGCGCCGCCACGCGCTGGGCATCGTGCGCATGCTGACCGAAAAGGACCTGGAGCTCGACCTCGGCGCACTGGTGTCCGAATCGCTGGGCCTTTTCCCGCAAGCGAAGCCAGAAACGGCCGCGCTGCTGCTGGAGTTCATCTACGAACGCCTGGCCGGCATGCTGCGCGAGCAGGGCTACAGCGCGCAGGAGGTCGACGCGGTTCTCGCGCTCACGCCGCAGCGCCTCGGCGACGTGGCCAAGCGCCTTGCCGCAGTCCGCGCATTCGCGTCGCTGCCCGAAGCGCCCGCGCTGGCCGCGGCCAACAAGCGCATCGGCAACATCCTCAAGAAGGCCGAAGGCACGGTCGACGCGCGTGTCGACGATGCGCTGCTCAAGGAAAGCGCGGAGCGGGCGCTGCACGCCGCAATGAAGGACGTCACGCCCCGCGCCGATTCGCAATTCAGCGGCGGCGACTACACGGCGTCACTGCAAACACTTGCGGCCTTGCGCACCCCCGT
This sequence comes from Ramlibacter sp., assembly GCA_035526975.1. Classification (GTDB taxonomy): domain Bacteria; phylum Pseudomonadota; class Gammaproteobacteria; order Burkholderiales; family Burkholderiaceae_C; genus Ramlibacter. The sequence continues at coordinate 9,973 of DATLBJ010000170.1, read as the reverse complement.
CGACAGGTTCTTCGACGACGTCATGGTCAACGCCGAGGACGCGAAGCTGCGGGCCAACCGCCTCGGCCTGCTGGCCTCCTTGCACGCCGCGATGAACCGGGTCGCCGACCTGTCTAAACTGGCGGCATGAAACTCGTCATCCTCGATCGCGACGGCACGATCAACGCGGACAGCGACGAATTCATCAAGTCGCCCGAGGAATGGCAGCCGCTGCCCGGCGCGCTCGAGGCGATCGCGCGCCTCAACCACGCGGGCTGGCACGCGGTGATCGCGTCGAACCAGTCGGGCCTCGGCCGCGGCCTGTTCGACGTGGCCTCGCTCAATGCGATGCACGCCAAGATGCACAAGATGCTCTCCGCGCAGGGCGGCCGCATCGACGCCGTGTTCTATTGCCCGCACAGCCCCGACGAAGGCTGCCGCTGCCGCAAGCCGAGCCCCGGCCTGTTCGAGCAGATTGCCGAGCGCTTCGGCGTCGACCTCAAGGGCGTGCCGGTCGTGGGCGATGGCTTGCGTGACCTGCAGGCCGGCGTGGCCGCAGGCTGCGATCCGCACCTCGTGCTCACCGGCAAGGGCGCCGGCTTCAAGGGCAAGGAACTGCCGCCCGAGTACCCGCCCGGCACGCGGGTGCACGACGATCTCGGCGCCTTTGCGGATTGGCTGATCGCCTCGCGGCACGCGGGCGCGAAGCCAGCCTGACCGACGGATGCGCGTTCTTTCGTTCCTTCGCTCCGTCGTCCACGCGCTCTGGATGATCGTCACGGTCGTGCCGTGGGGAATCATGATGGTCGTCGCGTCGATCTTCATCGGCGGCGTGGGCATGTACCGGCTGGCGCAAGGCTGGCTCGCGATCGCCATGTACGGCCTGCGCGCCATCTGCGGCGTGCGCTGGCGCGTGACGGGGCGCGAGAACCTGCCGATCGGCCAGACGAGCCCCGCGATCCTGCTGGTCAAGCACCAGTCGACGCTGGAGACTTTCCTGATGCCGCTGCTGATGCCGCACCCGCTGGCGTACGTCTTCAAGCGCGAGCTGATCTACATCCCGTTCTTCGGATGGGCGATGGCGCGGCTCGACATGATCCACATCGACCGCAGCCAGCGCGCGACGGCCTTTTCCAAGGTGGTCGAGCAAGGCAAGCGGCTGCTGGCGCAAGGCATCTGGATCATCATGTTCCCCGAAGGCACGCGCATCCCGCGCGGCCAGAAGGGCGTGTACAAGCACGGCGGCACTCGCCTCGCGGTCGAAACGGGCGCGCCCGTGATCCCCATCGCCGTGAGTTCCGCCAAATGCTGGCCGCGGCGCGCCTTCATCAAGACGCCGGGCGTCGTGGATGTGGTGATCGGCCAGCCGATCCCGAGCCAGGGACGCGATCCCGACGAACTGCTGCGCGAGGTGGAAGCGTGGATCGAAGGCGAGATGCACCGCCTCGACCCCGAGGCCTACAAATAATCCTGCGGGGGAGGGGGTGCGCTCGGCTTAGCCCGATGGCACTATCGTTCGCCGGGAACTTGGCCGCTACACTTTGCCGCCATGCATCGGTTGTTGCAGCTCACTCTGGATTTTTTCGACTCGGTCAGTGCTGATCCGGGGACGCGTCCCCCCCCGCCGGAGCCGACCCCCAGGCGGCGCGAACCGGCGCTCACCGTCGGTCCCACGACGCCCGAGCCGCGGCTCGATGAACTGCTGCAGCCGGCGTCGTTCCGGCATCCGCGCGCCAATCGCGAGGCCGTGCTCGGCGACTCCGTGGTCGCGTTCGAATTCAAGCGCGCGCGCCGCCGCAACATCGGCTTTTCCATCGGCCCCGAAGGGCTGACCGTGAGTGCCCCCAAGTGGGTCCCGCTGTACGAGATCGACGCGGCAGTCGTGAGCAAGACGCCGTGGATCCTGAAAAAACTCGGCGACGCGCACGAGCGGCAGCGCCGCATCGAATCCAACCGCATCGATTGGCGCGATGGTGCGCAATTTCCTTTTCTCGGTGAAACGGTGGTCGTCGAGCTCGATGCGCGCCAGACGGGAACCGTGCTCGAGGCGAACGACGGGCAGAAGCGCGTGTTGCGAGTCGGGCTGCCCCAGCATGCGGACGCCGCGCAAATCCGCGACACGGTGCAAGCCTGGCTGATGAAGCAGGCGCAGGAGCTGTTCACGCAGCGCCTCCAGCACTACGCGGCGCGCCTCGGCGTCACATGGCGCAAGCTTGCGCTGTCGAATGCCGGCACTCGCTGGGGCACGGCGCACTCCGACGGCGTGATCCGCCTGAACTGGCGGCTGATCCACTTCGGCATGCCGGTGATCGACTACGTCGTGGCGCACGAACTGTCGCACCTGCGCGTGATGGACCACAGCCCGAGGTTCTGGGACACGGTGGCCAGTGTCGTGCCCGACTACGCGCAGCTGCGTGGCCAACTCAAGGACGAAGCGCTGCCACCCTGGTGAAGCGCCAGACGCCGTCGTCGCCACGCCGGCGCTCGAGCTGCCCCTGGTGCCACAGCGCGTGCAGGTGCGCGACCGACTCCCCCATGGCAAACGTCGTCTGGTGAAGGTCGAGCGCGCGCTTGAAGAGCACGGGCAACACGTCGGCCGCCGACTTCGGCCCGGTTGAGCACGCCTCGATCACTTCGGCCAGGCGCTCCCGGTGGTGGTCGTGCAGCTGCCGAACGCGCTCGTGCACGCCGCGAAACGGCTTGCCGTGCGAGGGCAGCGCCAGCGTGTCTTTCGGGAGCGCATCGAAACGGTCGATCGATTCGAGGAACAGGCGCAGCGGATCGGATTCGGGTTCGATGTCGTAGACGCTGACGTTGGTGGAGATGCGCGGCAGCAGCATGTCACCGGAGATCAGCACATGCAGCTCGTCGCAGTACAGCGAGATGTGTTCCGGCGCGTGGCCGTAGCCCGCGATGCATTGCCACTCGCGCCCACCGATGGCGATGCGGTCGCCGTCCTGCATGCGCCGGAAGCGCGGCGGCACCTGCGGCACCATGCCGGGGTAGTAGTTCGCGCGTGCGCGGATCTTTTCCAGCGAGTCGGCGTCCGTGAGCCCATGCGATGCGAAGAACTCCGCCGCGGCCGCACCGCCGAAGCCGGTGGTCGATTGCGATGCGAGGCGCGCGGCGTTGTAGTCGGTGGCGCTGACCCACAGCGGCGCGCTCCACTTCTCGCACAGCCACCACGCCAGGCCGATGTGGTCCGGGTGCATGTGCGTGACGATCACGCGCAGGATGGGCAGGCCTTCCAGTTGCGCCGCAAAAATGCGCTGCCACTGCTCTTTCGCCTCGTCGCGCGAAATGCAGCAGTCCACCACCGTCCAGCCTTCGCGTCCTTCGAACGTGTCACGCAATAGCCACAGGTTGATGTGGTCCAGCGCAAAGGGCAGTGCCATGCGGATCCAGCGCACGCCGGGCGCGACTTCCATCGTCTCGCCTTGCGCAGGCAGGGTTTCGCCGAACGGGTACTGCAGCTTCAGTTCGAGGGCATTCATGGCGGATCGGGAAGGGGACATGACGTTGACGTAAACGTCACATCTGGGGCATTCTAGGCGCCGGGGTGGCACCAATGCTGTCGCCCGCCGTACACCATGGCCACACACACCTACACGATCAGCGACCTGGCGAAGGAATTCGACCTCACGACGCGGGCGATGCGCTTCTACGAGGACATGGGCCTGCTGCAACCCCAGCGCACCGGCCCCGGCGGGCGAAACCGCGTCTACAGCGCCCGCGACCGCACTCGCCTGAAGCTCACGCTGCGCGCGAAGCGGCTGGGCCTGTCGCTGACGGAGGCCAAGGACATCATCGACATGTACGACAGCCCGCGCGACACGGGCCCGCAGCTGCGCAAGTTCCTCGCGGTGCTGGCCACGCATCGCAAGCAGCTGGAAGACCAGATGGCGGACCTGCACGCGCAGCTGGAAGAAGTGAAGGTGCACGAGAAGGAAGCCAAGGCGCTGCTTGCGAAGTCCGATCGCCGCGCCGCGTGACGCCATGCCGGCCCCGCCCGAACGCATCGTTTTCACCACCCGGCGCGTGACGGTGGGCGAGTGGCGCTGCGGGCCGGCGCATCCGCTGTTCGAGGACAGCGGGCCGATCGAGCGGCATCTCGCCGCTTTTCCGCGCACGGCTGTACTCATCCGTCATGCAGGCGGACGCGCATTCGTCGCCGATGCGGCGATCGCGACGCTCTACAACAAGGGGCAACGCTATACACGCGACGTCGTCCACCCCGAGGGCGACCGGTGCGATTGGTGGGCGACCGACCCCGAGACGGCCGCGGAGATTTCGGCCGCGGTCGATGCGCGCGTCGGGCCGGGTGATGAGCGCCCGCTGCGACACATGCGCGCCCCGGTCGATGCGGCGCTGTACTTGCGGCAACGCTCGTTGCTGCTGCGCCTGAAGGCCCGCGACGTCGAACCGCTCGCAGCGGAAGAGGAGGCGCTGGGCCTGTTGCATGACACGTTCGCCGCCGCCGCCCGCGCTGAGGGCGCGGCGCCACCGCGCATCTCACCGCGCTCGCGCGAACTCGCGCAGGCTGCTGCATGCGAGCTCGCCGCGTCATGGCACCAGCGCATCACGCTCGACGATCTTTCGGGTCGCCTGGGCGCATCGCCGTTCCACATCTGCCGCTCGTTTCATGCCGTGACGGGGCGCCCACTGCACCGCCACCTGACTGCGTTGCGCCTGCGCGCCTCGCTCGAATCCGTGGCCGAACGCCGCAGTGACCTCACCCACGTCGCGCTCGAACATGGCTTTGGCAGCCACAGCCATTTCAGTGCCGCATTCCGGCGCGAATTCGGCGTCGCGCCCAGTGCGTGGCGCACGCGCGCAATTTTTTGATAGCCGCCATGCACGCCGGCCCCTACAGTGCGGGCCGATGTCGCACGCCCGAACATTCGTGATTCCCGCCGCATTGGCGTTCGCATCGTCCGTCGCTGCCGAGTGCGCCGCACCTGAATACCACCAGTTCGATTTCTGGGTGGGCGAGTGGACGGTGACGGTGCCCGGCGGGCGCGAGGCCGGCGTGAACCGCATCACGCGCGAATACGACGGCTGCGTCGTGCACGAGCGGTACACGACCGCGCGCGGCTACACCGGCGAGAGCCTGAACATCTGGGATGCCACGCGCCGCGTATGGCACCAGACGTGGGTCGACAACACCGGCACCTTGCTGCTGCTCGAGGGCCGGCTCGCCGGTGCGTCGATGGTCCTCGAAGGGGCGGGCTCCGACGAAGGCCGCGCGGTGCGCCATCGCATCACGTGGACCCCCAATGCGGATGGCACGGTGCGCCAGCTTTGGGAAACGACGGCGGCCGACGGCAGCTGGAAGGCGACATTCGACGGGACCTATCGCCGCAAGACCCCTTGACCCTCACGCGACGTCAGGGTGCAAGATGGGAAGATGGACTACTCGATCGGTGAGTTGGCGAAGCGCTGCGGCGTCACCGTGCGCGCATTGCACCACTACGAAAAGCTCGGCTTGCTTCGGCCCTCGGGCCGCACCGGCTCGGGTTACCGCCGCTACGACGATCGCGATGTCCATCGCCTGCACCGCATCCTCGCTTACCGCCAGCTCGGCGTCGCACTGAAGGACATCGGGGCGCAACTTGCGGCCGAAGGTCCTTCGCTGCAATCCGTCCTGGCGCAGCAACTGGCGGCGGCCAGGCAGGAATCCGAACGACTGCAGCGAGTCATCTCGCTGATCGAACGCCTGATGTCGGCGCAAGCCGGCATGGGCGATGTGTCCCTGGCCGATGAACTGATGGAGCTCATGAACGCAATGCAAACCCTTGAACAGCATTTCACTCCCGGCGAACTGTCCACGCTCAAGTCGATCCGCGACGAGATGAGTGCGCAGGCTCGCGACCGCGCGCGCATCGAATTGCGCGAGCTGCTCGCGGCTTTCACGGCCGCGCAGCAATCGGGCGTTGACGTGCGCGATGCGCAGGTGTGCGGCCTCGCGCGCCGCTGGCAAGCGCTGGGTGCACCTGCCGCGCAGCATGCCGCCTTGCGCGCCAAGGCGCGTGAGCTCATCGACTCGGCTCCCGCATTCCGGATGGCGAGCGGCATCTCGCCGCAGCTGAAGGACTACATCGACCGCGCGGTCGCCGCGGCGAAACCGAACTAGTGCGCTTTCACCACAGCCGCACGCGATCCGCTGGTGCGATGTACAGCTTGTCCCCGGGCTTGACCCCGAACGCGTCGTACCACGCATCCACGTTTCGCAGCGGTGCGAACGACCGCACCCGCGCCGGCGAGTGCGGGTCGGTCGCCAGCTGCTGGCGCAGCGCGTCGTCGCGAATGAGCTGCCGCCAGATCTGCGCGTAACCCAGGAAGAAGCGCTGTTCGCCGGTATAGCCGTCGATCACCGGCGCCGGCTTGCCGCCCAGCAGGTTGCGGTAGGCATCGAGCGCGATCATGACGCCGGCGAAGTCGCCGATGTTCTCGCCCATCGAGGCGCGGCCGTTGATGTGCATGCCCGGCAGCGCCGGGAAGTCGTAGGACTCGTACTGCGCGCCGAACCTGGCGGCCTGCGCCTCGAACTTCGCCGCGTCTTCGGGCGCCCACCAATCGCGCAGCATGCCGCTCCCGTCCGACTTGCGGCCCTGGTCGTCGAAGCCGTGGCTGATCTCGTGGCCGATCACCGCGCCGATCGCGCCGTAGTTCACCGCGGGGTCGGCCTTCGGGTCGAAGAAAGGCGGCTGCAGGATCGCCGCGGGGAAGACGATCTCGTTCTTCACCGGGCTGTAGTACGCGTTCACCGTCTGCGGCGTCATGCCCCACTCGGCGCGGTCCACACGCTCGCCGATGCGAGCGCGCCGCCAGTCCCAATCGAATGCGGCGGCACGCTCCGCATTGCCGAACAGGTCATCCTCGCGCGCTTCGAGCGCGCTGTAGTCGCGCCACTTCTCCGGGTAGCCGACCTTCACGTTGAACGACTTCAGCTTCTCGAGCGCCTGGGCCTTCGTGGCCGGCGACATCCATTCGATGGCGTCGATGCGGTGCTTCAATGCCACGCGCAGGTCGGCGACCATGCGGTCCATCAGCGCGCGCGATTCCGCCGGGTAATACAGCGCGACGTAGTCGCGGCCGATGGCCTCGCCCATGCCTTGTTCGGCGAAGGCCACCGCGCGTTTCCAGCGCGGGCGCTGCTCGGGTTGGCCATTGAGGAACTTGCCGCGGAAGTCGAACCGGGCATCCACGAACCGGTGTGACAGCAGCGGCGCGGTTTCGTCGGTGATGTGGAAGGCCTGCCAGGCCTTGAGCGTATCGAGGTCGGCGGACTCGAAGATCGCCGCCAGTTTCGGGAATGCGGTGTTCTGCGACGTGACGAACCGGTCGGCCTTCTTCACGCCGGCGGCATCGATGAACGTCGCCCACGGAAAGCCCGGCGCTTGCGCCTGCAGTTCCGCCAGTGTCACCGGGTTGTAGGTCTTGTCGCGATTGCGGCTTTCGGCGCGCGTCCAGTGCGCCTGCGCAATGTGGGTTTCGAGCGCGACGATGCGCTCGGCCGCAGCGGCCGGATCGGGCCAGCCCGCAAGCGTGAGCATCTGCGCCACGTACTGCGCGTAGCGCGCCTTCTGCGCCGCGAATCGCGCATCGAGGTACATCTCGCGATCGCCCAGCCCCAGGCCCGACTGGCGCAGGTAGACGGCATAGAAGTCGGGATTCTTCGCGTCGTCGAAGACGGCCGATGCGAAGAAGCTCTTGCCGAACCGGTTGACCGACAGGCCCATCGAGCGGGCCATGTCTTCCTTCGTCGCGATTGCGCGCACCGCGGCAAGCCGCGCCTGCAAGGGCTTTGCATCGAGCGCCTCGACCGCGGCCTCGTCCATGTACGAGCGGTACAGCGCCGCGACTTTCGCCTGCTCGGCGCTGGTGTGTGAGTCGCGCAGCGGGTAGCTTTCCAGGAGCCTGTGCACGCGCGCATCGGACAGCTCGGCCAGCGCATTGAAACTGCCGTACGCCGAACGGTCCGCGGGAATCGGTGTGGTGCGGGCCCAATTGCCGCTCGCGTAAGTGAAGAAGTCGTCACCGGGCCGGGCCGACTTGTCCATGCCGGCCGTGTCGAAGCCCCAGCTGCCGAACCGGGGAGCGGCGATGACGGAGCCGGCCGGCGCTTGCGCTGGCGTCGCGCCGAATGCGGCCGGCGCGAGCGTCGCGATATACGCGCCCATCAACACCGGGCCGAAGAAACTGCGGGGAGATCTCATGGCGGGCAAGTTTAATGACCCCCTGCCCGCAGGCTTGGACAGTCGCCGCCGCCGCGGGCATAATTGACGTTTACGTAAACGTCAACTCGCCGACCATGCCGACCGACGCCTTCCAGCCGCAGGACCCGCATTACGAGCAACGCGTGCGCGGCTCCTTCGAGCGGCAGGCCGCGATGAAGACGATCGGCGCGTACATCACGGCGATCGACCCGGGCCGGGTCGTCATCGAGCTGCCGTATTCAGCCGCGCTCACCCAGCAGCACGGCTTCATGCACGCGGGGATGATCGCTGCGGCACTCGACTCCGCGTGCGGCTATGCCGCGTTTTCGCTGATGCCGCACGACGCCGCCGTGCTCACCATCGAGTACAAGATCAACCTCGTGGCGCCGGGCAGGGGCCAGCTCTTCCGGATGGAAGGCGTAGTGATCAAGCCGGGCCGCACGATCACGGTGGTCGAAGGCCGCGCGTACGCGGTCGACGACGGCAAGGACAAGCTGATCGCCACGATGACCGCCACCGAAATGACCATCGTGGGCCGCGACGACGTCAAGCACTGACGCTTCGACAAGCCCAGGACCATCGGAGAACGCATGAACGACCTGCCAGGACTCAATTTCCAGCTCGGCGAAGACATCGACGCGCTGCGCGATGCGGTGCGCGACTTCGCGCAGGCCGAGATCGCGCCGCGCGCCGCGGAGATCGACCGCGGCGACCAGTTCCCGATGGACCTGTGGCGCAAGATGGGGGAGCTCGGCGTGCTGGGCATCACGGTGCCCGAGGAGTTCGGGGGCGCGAACATGGGTTACCTCGCGCACATGATCGCGATGGAAGAGATCTCGCGCGCATCGGCCTCGGTGGGCCTGTCGTACGGCGCGCACTCGAACCTGTGCGTCAACCAGATCAAGCGCAACGGCAACGACGCGCAGCGCAGGAAGTACCTGCCGAAGCTCCTCTCCGGCGAGCACGTCGGCGCACTGGCGATGAGCGAACCCGGCGCGGGCAGCGACGTGATCTCGATGAAGCTCAAGGCGCAGGACAAGGGCGGCTACTACGTGCTCGATGGCACGAAGATGTGGATCACCAACGGCCCCGACGCGGACACGATGGTGGTCTACGCGAAGACCGAGCCCGAGCTCGGCGCGCGCGGTGTCACGGCCTTCATCGTCGAAAAGGGCATGAAGGGTTTTTCCACGGCGCAGAAGCTCGACAAGCTCGGCATGCGCGGCTCGCACACCGGCGAGATGGTGTTCGACAACGTCGAAGTGCCGCTGGAGAACGTGCTCGGCACGTTGAACGGCGGCGCCAAGGTGCTGATGTCCGGCCTCGATTACGAACGCGCCGTGCTGGCGGCGGGCCCGATCGGGATCATGCAGGCGGTGATGGACAACATCGTCCCGTACATCCACGACCGCAAGCAGTTCGGCCAGTCGATCGGCGAGTTCCAGCTCATCCAGGGCAAGGTCGCGGACATGTACACGGTGCTGCAGGCCGGCCGGGCGTTCTGCTACACCGTCGGCAAGAACCTCGACATGCTCGGCGCGGAGCACGTGCGGCAAGTGCGCAAGGACTGCGCGTCCGTCATCCTGTGGTGCGCCGAGAAAGCCACGTGGATGGCCGGCGAAGGCATCCAGATCTTCGGCGGCAACGGCTACATCAACGAGTACCCGCTGGGGCGGCTGTGGCGCGACGCCAAGCTCTACGAGATCGGCGCGGGGACCACCGAAGTGCGGCGCATGCTGATCGGCCGCGAGCTCTTCGCGGAGACCCTGTAGGTA
>DATLBJ010000169.1:0-6749 GCA_035526975.1 Ramlibacter sp. | reverse complement strand
GGCTTCCGTGCGCATCCCGTACGTGCCGAACCCGAAGGGCCGCCGCATCGAAGTGCGCTTCCCGGACCCGACGTGCAACCCGTATCTCGGTTTCGCCGCCATGCTGATGGCCGGGCTCGATGGCGTGGAGAACAAGATCCACCCGGGCGAAGCCGCCACGAAGGATCTCTACCACCTGCCGCCCGAGGAGGACGCGAAGATCCCGACCGTGTGCCACTCGCTGGACCAGGCGCTCGACTACCTGGACAAGGGCCGCTCGTTCCTCACCAAGGGCGGCGTGTTCACGGACACCATGATCGATGCGTACATCGAACTGAAGCTGCAGGAGGTCACGCGTTTCCGCATGACGACGCACCCGATCGAGTTCGACATGTACTATTCACTGTAAACGCATCCAGTGAAGTGTTGTGCAAAAGGACCGCTTCGGCGGTCCTTTGTCCTTTTGAATCAAGAGCTTGGTTGGCATTTCTGATGAGTTGCGTGATACTGGAAGTTCCCGTCGCACAGATCGATGCGAAAGGAAAGAGCCATGAAGTACGCCTACATCACTGCGGTGGCGCTGGCTGCGATGGCAGCTGCCACGACCCAGGCCCAGGGCACGCGGATCTTCCGTTGCCCGGGCAACAGCTATACGAACAGCGAGAACGAGGCCAAGGCCAAGGGCTGCAAGCCCATGGACGGCGGCAGCTTCACTGTCGTGGAAGGCACCCGCGTCAACGGCGCAGCGGCCACGAAGGTCGCCACGGCGCCGGGGCAGCGTGTCGACGCGACCGAGCAGAAGCAGCGCGACGCGGATGCGCGCGCCATCCTCGAAGCCGAACTCAAGAAGGCCGAATCGCGCCGCGACGAGCTGGCCAGGGAATACAACAACGGCGAGCCGGAGAAGCTCGGCCCCGAGCACCGCAACGAACAGAAGTATCTCGATCGCATCGCCGAGCTCAAGGCGAGCATCTCCCGCAATGAGAACGACATCGCCGGGATCAAGCGGGAACTCTCACGCGCGCCCAATTCGCAGTGAGCCGCTGAGCGCCGCCCGCTTCCAGTCGCTCGACCTGCTCGCCACGCTCGTGGCGGTCGTCACCGCGCAGGCCCAAGTCCTCTTCGCCAACTCGGCCCTCGAAGACGCACTGGGCATCTCGCGCCGTGCCATCGAAGGCTCCGACCTCACCCAATGCTTCACCGAGCCGGCGGCCCTGCGTAACGCACTCCGGGGCGCGAGCAGCAACGAGTTCGCGGCCTTCCGCTATGACGCCGCGCTGGTGCGGCCGGGCGGCAACGGGGAGCCGCTGCAGGTGCACGTGGTGCTCGCGCAGACCGACATGCCGGGCGAGTTCGTGGTGGAGCTGCTGCCACAGGAAGCGCAGGCGCGGCAAGACCGCGAGGAGCGCCTGATCGGGCAAGCCGAAGCGAACAAGGAGCTCATTCGCAACCTCGCGCACGAAATCAAGAATCCGCTCGGCGGCATCCGGGGCGCCGCGCAGCTGCTCGAGATGGAGATCGAGGCGAAGGAGCTCAAGGAATACACGAAGGTCATCATCCACGAGGCGGATCGCCTGCAGACCCTCGTGGACCGCCTGCTCGCACCGCATCGCCGGCCCCACGTGGTCGGCGACGTGAACATCCATGAGGTGTGCGAGCGCGTGCGGTCGCTCATCGTCGCCGAGTTCCCGAAAGGGCTCGAGGTCGCGCGCGATTACGACACGTCGATCCCCGAATTCCGCGGTGACCGGGAGCAGCTGATCCAGGCCGTGCTGAACGTGGCGCACAACGCTTGCGAAGCACTGGTCGAGCGCATCGCGACGGGTGACGCGCAGCTCGCCTTCCGCACGCGCATCGCGCGGCAGGTGACTTTCGGCAAGCAGCGGTACCGACTGGCATTGGAATTGCATGTAGTCGACAACGGGCCCGGAGTGCCCGAGTCGATCCGCGATCGCATCTTCTTTCCGCTGGTGTCGGGACGGGAGGGCGGTTCGGGGCTGGGCCTCACGCTGGCGCAAACGTTCGTGCAGCAGCATCATGGGCTCATCGAATGCGACAGCGTGCAGGGGAGGACGGATTTCAAGATCCTGATTCCGCTGCCCTGAGAGTTGAAGCGAAACCGAGGTGACCTTGAAGCCGATCTGGATCGTTGACGATGACCAATCCATCCGCTTCGTGCTGGAAAAGGCGCTGATGCGCGAGGACTTGCCGTCCCGCAGCTTCACGACGGCACGGGATGTGCTCCAGGCGCTGGAGGGCGAAGACGATGGCCCCCAGGTCCTCGTGAGCGACATCCGCATGCCGGGCGGCTCGGGCCTGGAGCTGCTCACGCGCGTGAAGGAAAAACATCCCGGCCTGCCCGTCATCATCATGACGGCGTTCTCCGACCTCGACAGCGCCGTGTCGGCGTTCCAGGGCGGCGCGTTCGAATACCTGCCCAAGCCGTTCGACCTGCCCAAGGCCATCGAGCTCATCCGGCGCGCCGTCGAAGAAAGCCAGCGCGAGGAAGTCGCCGAGCAAGCCATGGCCGACGCGCCCGAGATGCTGGGCCAGGCGCCTTCCATGCAGGACGTGTTCCGCGCAATCGGGCGACTGTCGCAGAGCAACGTGACGGTGATGATCACGGGCGAGTCCGGCACGGGCAAGGAATTGGTCGCGCGTGCGTTGCACAAGCACTCGCCGCGCGCCACCGGGCCTTTCGTGGCGATCAACACCGCCGCGATTCCCAAGGACTTGCTCGAGTCCGAACTCTTCGGCCACGAGCGCGGCGCCTTCACCGGCGCGCAGACGATGCGCCGCGGCCGATTCGAACAGGCCGATGGCGGCACGCTTTTCCTCGACGAGATCGGCGACATGCCGTTCGACTTGCAGACGCGCTTGCTGCGTGTGTTGTCGGATGGGCACTTCTATCGCGTTGGCGGGCACAACGCGGTGAAGGCGAATGTGCGCGTGATCGCCGCAACGCACCAGGATCTCGAGCAGCGCGTGAAGGAGGGCAACTTCCGCGAGGACCTCTTCCACCGCCTCAACGTCATCCGCCTGCGGCTGCCCGCGCTGCGCGAGCGGCGCGAAGACATCCCCATGCTCGCTCGCCACTTCCTGCAGCAAAGCGCGAAGCAGCTCGATGTCGAGCCCAAGCGCATCTCGGATGCCGCGCTTGCGCAGCTCTCCTCATTCGGGTTCCCCGGCAACGTGCGGCAACTGGAGAACATCTGCCACTGGCTCACTGTGATGGCGCCGGCGCAGCTGATCGAACCGAAAGACCTGCCGCCGGACATCGTGCCGGGCAACGCCGAAGCATTGCCCGCCAGCAAGGCAGCGGACGCTGCGGGCACGGTCGAAGCAGTACCGAGGAACACTCACGCGCCGGGGGCGAGCTGGGAATCGGGCCTGGAAGCCGAAGCGCTCGAGCTACTTCTTGCGGGCCGGCACGACGTGTGGGAGCAGCTCACGAAGCGCTTCGAGTCGCGCTTGATCCTCACGGCGCTCGCAAACACGCGCGGCCGCCGCATCGAAGCCGCCCAAAAGCTCGGCATCGGCCGCAACACGATCACGCGGAAGATCCAGGAACTGGGGCTCGAATAAGGGCCTGTCACCGGGACGACTCACTTCACTGGAGTTCGAGAGTCACCGGCGCATGGTCTGACGGCTGCTTCCATTTGCGCGGCGTGCGATCGATCGTGCACGCCTTGACCTGTGGCTTGACGCCCTCGTTCACCAGGATGTGGTCGATGCGCAGGCCGCGGTTCTTCTGGTACCCGAGCATCCGGTAGTCCCACCACGAATAGCTCTTCTCCGGCTGCTCGAACAGGCGGAAGCTGTCGGCCAGCCCCAGGTCGCACAGCTTGCGGAAGTGATCCCTTTCCTCCGTCGTGTGGTGGATCGTCTCGCGCAATCCGACGGGGTCGAACGAGTCACGGTCCTCGGGGCAGATGTTGAAGTCTCCCAACAGCACGACCTTGCCGTGCCCGTCGACTTGCGTGCGCATGTAATCGCGCAAGCCGCGCAGCCATGACATCTTGTATTCGAACTTCTCGGTGCCGGGGGCCTGGCCGTTCACGAAGTAGCCGTTGATGACGCGGATCTCGCCGGCCGGCGAGTCGACACACGCACTGAGCAGGCGTGAATGATCGTCGGCGAAGCCGTCGATGTTCTTCACCACCGAGTGCATCGGATACCGCGAGAGGATTGCCACGCCGTTGTACGTCTTCTGCCCGAAGACGGCGCAATGCGGGTACCCCGCGGCCTGCAGTTCCATCATCGGGAACTTGTCGTCAGTGAGCTTGAGTTCCTGCAGGCACAGCACATCCACCGGGTTGGCGCTGGTCCAGTCCAGCACGTGCTGCAGGCGCGCAGTGAGCGAGTTGACGTTCCAGGTGGCGATGCGCATGCCGGGTTATTTGGTGAGGACGACGATCGCGCCGGCGCGGTGTGCACGCCTTTGCATCTGCCAGACCTGCAAGGGCTGCAGGAGTTTCAGGCGCCGGATCAGCGGGCCGAGGAAGCGTGACCGGCCGGCGGGCTGCCCCGGCCGGTAGAAGATTCCGTACAGCACCGCGGGGATCGGCAGCACGCGCCACTCGCGAAAGCCCGCCTTTCTTGCCGCCTTGATGATCAGCCAGGGCGGCATGTCGCGCTCGTTCACGCCGTACATCTGCATCGCGTGGATCGAAGCGGGGTTGGTCGAATGCCCTTCGCCGGGCTCGTGCGTGACCACGATGCCGCCGGGCTTCAGCGCGCGGTAGACCGCGCGCAACGCGGCGGCTTCGTCGTCGCTGTGGTGCAGGCAGTCGTAGAACATCGCGGCATCGAACTCGTTGTCGAAGGCCAGCTGCTCGTAGTCGCCTTCCACGAACTCCAGGTTCGCCACCGCATAGCGCCGCTTGTTCTCGCGCGCGAGCGCGAGCATGTCCGGCGCGATGTCCTGCCCGACGACCTCATACCCGCGCAGCGCAAGGAAGGTGCTGGTCCAGCCGGCGCCGCAACCGAGATCGAGCACGCGGGCCGGCGGCTCGGGCAGCAACTGCATGATCGTGCCCATCCCCACGAGGTTCTCCCCGCAGGTCGGGTCGGACCAAGGCTTGTCGAGCGAGTGTTGCTTTCCGCCTTCGCCGATCTTGGCGACGTAGTCCTTCTCTGCGAGCTTCGTCATCCTTCAGATGTGCATCGCCGCGAGGATGCCGACGACCACGCCGAGGCCGCCGACGCCGAACATGCCCCACTCGAGCCACTTCTTCTTCGTCAGCAGCGCGATTGCGGCGAGCGCGATCGAAACCTGGATGATGGTCGTGGCCTGTGCCCAGCGGTGATGCACGTGCAACTCGCTGTCGCTGCGCTTGTCCCAGTCGGTGGCTTCGGCCTCGAGCTTGTCGGCGGCGAGCTTGATCTCGCCTTTCTCGCCCTTGTATCGGTCGATCTCCTTCTTGTAGAAGTCGCGCTTGTCGTCAGTGGCAACGAGGGCCAGGGCAAGCTCCGACAGGTTCTGCTTGCTGCTCTTGGCCTGGTAGTAGTTCCACTGGTTCGACGCTTCGGTCTTCTTGATCTGCGCGTTGTTCTTGAACAGCATCGCATTGGCCTGTGTCGCGCCGCCCATGTACCCGAAGATCGCGCCGATCGTGGCGATCACCGCGGTGAACATCGCGATCTGGTTGATCATGCCGCCGGCATCGCCGTGCGCGGCGTGCTGGGTCGCGTGTTCGAGTTCGTGTTCGTGCGGGCCGTGGACGTGGAATCCGTGTCCGGACATGGGGCGCTCCTTCCTCTTACGCTTTGGTGTACGTGACGAAACTGTAGTCGAAGCCGGCGGAGGAGCGATGACGCTCGCGTTTCGCCTCCGTCCAGGCCGCGCCGAGAGGCGGCAGGATGACGTCGCCGTCGAAGTCGCGGTCGATCTCGGTCACTTCGGCAACGTCGGCCACTTCCATCGCCTCGGCGAAGACTTGCGCCCCGCCGATGACCCATACCGTGGGCTGGTCCGCACACAGGGCCAGTGCGGCATCGAGCGACGACGCGCGGTGCGCGCCTTCCGCCGACCAGTTTTCATTGCGTGTGATCACGACGTTGCGCCGCCCGGGGAGCGGGCGAAACCGCGGCGGCAGCGACTCCCACGTCTTTCGGCCCATCAGCACCGGCGCGCCCATCGTCACGTGCTTGAAGTGCGCGAGGTCTTCCGGCAAGTGCCAGGGCAGCACGCCTTCCTTGCCGATCACGCCGTTGGCGGCGCGCGCGTAGACGAGTCCGACTTTCATCCGGTCAAACCGCCACGGGCGCCTTGATCGCCGGATGACACTGGTAGTCCACCATCTCGAAATCGTCGTACTCGTACTCGAAGATCGAAGCCGGCCTGCGCTTGATGTTCAACACCGGATAAGGGTGGGGCGCGCGCGACAACTGCAGCTCCACCTGCTCGTGGTGGTTGCTGTAGATGTGGCAGTCCCCGCCGGTCCACACGAAATCGCCCACGCCCAGGTCGCATTGCTGCGCCATCATGTGCGTGAGCAGTGCGTAGCTGGCGATGTTGAACGGCACACCGAGGAAGATATCCGCACTGCGCTGGTAAAGCTGGCAGGACAGCTTGCCGTCGGCCACGTAGAACTGGAAGAACGCGTGGCACGGCGCCAGCGCCATCTTGGGCAGCTCGGCGACGTTCCAGGCGCTGACCAGGTGACGGCGGGAGTCGGGGTCGCGCCGGATCGCCTCCACCACCGCACGCAGCTGGTCGACGTGGCCGCCGTCCGGCGTGGGCCAACTGCGCCACTGGTAGCCGTAGA
>DATLBJ010000168.1:0-2023 GCA_035526975.1 Ramlibacter sp. | reverse complement strand
TCCGACGGTACCGGCGTCATCGCGGGTGGCGGCATGCGCGCGGTGCTCGAGTGCGCCGGCGTGCGCAACGTGCTCGCGAAGAGCTACGGCTCGCGCAACCCGATCAACGTGGTCCGTGCCACGGTGAATGCCCTCGCGAACGCGCGTTCGCCCGAGGACATCGCCGCGAAGCGTGGCAAATCGGTCGAAGAGATCCTGGGCTGAGCCCAGGTCCACTCTTTCGAAGGAAGACGAACATGGCCAACAAGCAAATCTCGGTCACGCTGGCGAAGAGCCTCGCGGGCCAGTTGAAGAACATCCAGGCGTCGGTGCGCGGCCTCGGCCTGCGCCGCCGCCACCAGACGGTGCAAGTCGCCGACACCCGCGAAAATCGCGGAATGATCTACGCCGCGAAGCACCTGCTGACGGTTGAGGCCCCCGCCGAAGGCGGGAAGAATTAAAGGACAGACAGATGACCATGCGACTCAATGACATGAAGCCCGCCCAAGGCGCCCGCAAGACGCGCCTGCGTGTCGGTCGCGGCGCCTCCGCCGGCCAGGGCAAGACCTGCGGCCGTGGCGTGAAGGGCCAGCGCGCGCGCAAGGGCGGCTACCACAAGGTCGGTTTCGAAGGCGGCCAGATGCCGCTGCAGCGCCGCCTGCCCAAAGTCGGCTTCCGTTCGAAGATGTTCACCGCCGAAGTGCGCCTCGACGAGCTGCTCAAGCTCGAGGGCGCCGACGTCACGATCGACGCCTTGAAGAAAGCCAACGTGATCCCGACATTCGCTGACCGCGCGAAGGTCGTCCTGTCGGGCGAAATCACGAAGGCTTTCAACCTGAAGGGCATCGGCGCCACGAAGGGCGCCAAGGAAGCGATCGAGAAGGCTGGCGGGACCGTCGAGGCCCTGCCGGAACCCCCGAAGCCCGCGAAGCTCACGGCCAAGAACAAGGCCTAAGGAATCCAGGTGGCAGACCGCTCCGTCCAGAATCCGGGATCAGTGCTTGGCGATGCCGCGCGTTTCAGCGACGTGCGCAATCGCCTGCTGTTCCTGCTCGGCGGTTTGATCGTCTATCGCATCGGCACGTACATCCCCGTGCCGGGCATCGACCCGCAGCGCGTGGCCGATTTCTTCAAGGACAACGCCGAGACCATCTTCGGCATCGTGAACAGGTTCTCGGGTGGCGCGATGTCGCGACTCTCGATCTTCACGATGGGCGTGATGCCGTACATCTCGGCGTCGATCGTCGTCCAGATGATGGCGATGGTGATCCCGCAGTGGATGGAGTACCGCAAGGAAGGCGAGTCCGGCCGGCGCAAGCTCACCGAGATCACGCGCTACGGCACGTTGGGTCTCGCGCTGTTCCAGTCGTTCGTCACGGCGAGCGGACTGCAGCAACAGGGCATGGTCGTGAACCCGGGCTTCCAGTTCCTGTTCGTCGCCACGATCACGATGACCACCGGCGCGATGTTCCTGATGTGGCTCGGTGAGCAGATCACCGAGCGCGGCGTGGGCAACGGCATCTCGATGATCATCCTGGGCGGCATCGTTGCCGGCTTCCCGGGTGCCATCGGCCGCGGGATCGAGCAGATCAACACGGGCGAGATGTCGGGACTGTTCGCGATCGTCCTCATCGTCGTCGTCCTGGCGGTGACCGCGTTCTGCGTGTTCGTCGAGCGTGCGCAGCGGCGCATACCCGTCGACTACGCGAAGAAGCAGGTCGGTCGGCGCATGTACGCCGGCCAGACGACGCACCTGCCGTTCAAGCTCAACATGTCGGGCGTGATCCCGCCGATCTTCGCCTCGTCGCTGCTGCTGTTCCCCGCGACCATCGCGGGCTTCGCGGGCACGAACAACGACACGTGGTGGGGCAACGCGCTCACCACCTTCTCGGCGACGCTCGGTTACGGCCAGCCCGCGCACATGGTGGTGTACGCCGCGCTGATCGTGTTCTTCTGCTTCTTCTATACGGCGCTGGTGTTCAACGCGCGCGAGACGGCCGACAACCTCAAGAAGTCGGGCGCCTTCATCCGCGGCATCCGCCCC
>DATLBJ010000167.1:0-12028 GCA_035526975.1 Ramlibacter sp. | reverse complement strand
CTCCGGTGGCGCGAGCCCTTGCGCCACGGTGGGATAGGCAAGACGGACGCGCAGCTCGCGCTTCATCCGCACGTTCGACATGCGGCGTGACTCGTCCATGAACCCGAGCGAGTTCAGCGAGAGCTCGCGCTCGGCTTCACTGCGCGCCACGCGGCGCGGTCGCGCCAAGCCGTACAGGTCCGCGGCAAGGTCGTAATACTCGCCGATCTTCAACTGTGTGTCGTCGTTGGCGTTGTACACGCGCTGCGGTGCCCCGCGCCAGAGGGCTGCGACAACGATGCGGGCCAGATCGTCCGCGTGGACATGGTTGGTGTAAACGTCGTCTTCCGGCCGCAGGACGGACGTTCCTTGCTGGAGGCGTTCGCGCACGCCTTGGGCCCGGTCCCGCGCATAGATGCCCGGCACACGAAGAATGGACACGCTCACCCCCGCGCTGCGTGCGTAGTGGCGAACCAGCCGTTCGGCGTCGTACCGCCGCTGGGCGCGCGGTGTCCGCGGCGCGGGCGGACGCGACTCATTGACGAGGGCCCCTTTGCAATCGCCGTACACGCCGCTGGTCGACGCATACACGAGCCGGCGTGACGGTGGCCGCAAAGCCAACGCGCGCATCAGTGCTTGCGTGCGGAAGTCGCGCCACCATGGCCCACCGTGCTCAACCGCAGGGGGGGCAAGGTGGACGACGCGTGTGGCAAGACCCGCGAGGCGGCGAAGGCTGGCAGGGTGGTCGAGGTCGCCCGCCAGCGGCTTGACTCCGGCTGCCCGCAAGCCCTCAAGGCGTTGTGGACTGGACGTGAGGGCGATCACCCCGGCGCGCCGGCGCAAGGCGCGCGCCACGCGCAGCCCGACGTCACCACACCCCACGATGAGGACGCGTTCACGCCTGAAGCGCGACGGCAGTGCGCCAAGGGGGCTTTGGATTGAAGGCAAAATCGGCGCGAGCAATGACGTATACGACCGCCCGAGGATAACCAAACATGACGAGCGCTTCCGCCGCGGCGGGTCCTTTCAATGTCATCGTGCAGCCCAGCGGTCGCACGTTCGGCGTCGACCCCGGTGAAGCGATCCTGCCCGCGGCCATCCGCCAGGGCATCGGCATGCCCTACGGTTGCAAGGACGGTGCGTGCGGCTCGTGCAAGTGCAAGAAGCTGGAAGGCACTGTCGTGCACGGCACCCACCAGGCCAAGGCGCTCAGCGCCGAAGAGGAAGCTGCGGGCTACATCCTCACTTGCTGCGGCGTGCCGCAGACGGACGTGGTGATCGAGTCGAAGCAGGTCACCGACGAAAGTGCCTTTCCCATCCGCAAGATGCCCTCGCGCGTGCTGTCGATGGAGAAGCGCTCGCACGACGTCATCGTGCTGAAGATGCAGTTGCCGGCCAACGACACGATGCGCTTCCACGCGGGGCAGTACGTCGAGTTCATCCTGCGCGATGGCGCGCGCAGGAGTTACTCGATGGCCAATGCACCGCATAACCTGATGCACGCGACCGGGCCGGGCACCACCGCTCCGGTGATCGAATTGCACGTGCGCCACATGCCCGGCGGCAAGTTCACCGACCATGTGTTCACCGCGATGAAGGAAAAAGAGATCCTTCGCCTCGAGGGCCCGTATGGCAGCTTCTACCTGCGCGAGGATTCGGGCAAGCCGATGGTGCTCCTCGCTTCGGGCACGGGCTTCGCGCCGATCAAGGCAATCATCGAACACCTGCAGTTCAAGCAAATCAAGCGGCCGGCGACTTTGTATTGGGGCGGCCGCAGGCCTTCGGACATGTATCTCGACGACTGGGTCAAGGCGCAGTTGGACGCAATGCCGAACCTGAAGTACGTGCCCGTGATCTCCGACGCCTTGCCCGAAGACAACTGGACGGGCCGCACGGGCTTCGTGCACCGCGCGGTGATGGAAGATTTCCCCGACATGTCCGGCGTGCAGGTGTACGCCTGCGGCGCGCCGATCGTCGTCGATTCGGCGCGTGCGGAATTCACCGAGCGCTGCAAGTTGCCGTCCGACGAGTTCTACGCCGACGCATTCACCACCGAAAAGGACAAGCACGGCGCCACTGCGTGACGCGCTCGGTTCACCGCTGTACCTGCGCGCGCTGCGCGAGCGCCGAATAGTCCGTCTTTCCGGTCGCACCCAACGGCATCTCCTCGAGCTGCTCGAAGCTCGCCGGCACCATGTAATCCGGCAGGCGCTTCTTCAGTTCCGACTTCAGCGCCGCGGCGTCGACAACCGTCGGGCCCGCGACGAAACAAGCGAGCCGATCCGCAACCAGCACAACGGCGACTTGGTCAAAGCCGGATACCGAGCGGATGGCCGCCTCGCATTCCGGCAGTTCGACGCGGTAGCCGCGAACCTTCACCTGCCGGTCCCGGCGCCCGAGAAAGATGTAGCCCAGCGCGGCGTCGAAGCGCGCAAGGTCGCCGGTGCGGAACCAACGCTGGCCGTCCTCGTCAAGGAAACGCTCGTGGTTCGCCTCGGGATTGCGCCAGTAGCCGCTCATCAACTGGCTTCCGGTCTGCACGATCTCGCCATCGCGCAACTTCATCTGCTGCCCCGCGAAAGGAAGGCCGATGGGGACCGGGTCGGGGATCGGCTTTGCACGGTCGACTGCGAAGTGGGTGAACAGCACCGTGCTTTCCGTCAGGCCCCAGATGTTCACGACTTGGGCATGCGGCGCCGCTGCGTGCATCGTGCGCACGACTTCGGGCGTGACCGTCTCCGCCCCGACGAACGCGAGGCGCAAGGCCGGAAGCGACGCGGGAGCGAGCAACCCGGCGCGCGCCGCAAGCAGCACTGCCGATGGAACGACCAGCATCGACGTGACGTGATGTTCCTGTGCATATCGCGGCCACATCAGGGCGCCCGCCGCGGGCACCACATACAAGGTCGCGCCGATGCTCCAGCTCAAGGCGATCTCATGGACCGACGCATCGAAGGAAAGGTCCGCCAGCTGCGCAACGCGGTCACGCGCGGATGCGGGGTACGCGGCTTGCAGGTTCGCCAGGTACGCAGCGAGGTTGCCGAACGTGATCGGAACTCCCTTCGGTGCGCCCGTGCTGCCCGACGTGAAGATGATGTAGGCGAGGTCGGCCGTGTCCGTCTCTTCGTTCGCGCCCGCAACCAGTTGCGCGGGAAGCCTGTGGTAAGTCGAAGCCCCGCCGGGCACCGATGCACCGGCAGTGCCACTGATTTCTTTCGCAAGCGCATCGGATCGTGGACCGGCCAGCACGCCACGCGCGCCCGCTGCGAACAGGATGCCGCGATTGCGCGCGGGTGGAAACTTGTGATTCAGCGGCACGTACGCTGCCCCCGCCAGCCAGATACCCAGCAGGTGTTCGAAATCGTGGACCGTCTTGACGCCCAACAGACCCAAACGATCTCCCGGCTGGACACCTTCACCCACGAGAAACGCGGCCACTTGCGAAGCGGCCTGCCACAACGCGCCGAAAGTCGCGACGTGGCCCTCGGCAACCACCGCAGGGCGGGCCGCGAATTGCACGGCCAGCTCTTCGAGCCGCCGCAAGAACAGGTCACGAATGCTCAAGTTTTTCGCCATTTGCCGCCGCGCAGTCCAAGGCCGGAAGCTGACCGGCGCCCGACCACGGCAGAATCGACGCATGAAACGCAGAACCCTCTTGCAAGCCGGCGCAACGGCCGCCGCCCTGCCCTCGGCAGCAATCTTTGCACAACAGCGCCCCGTCCGCATCATCGTCCCGTATGCGGCCGGCGGCCCCATCGACGTCACTGCGCGCGTGCTCGCGGAACGCGTAAAGGAGCAATTGGGCCCGGTCATCATCGAGAACAAGCCCGGTGGCGGCGGCAACATCGGCGCGGACATGGTTGCCAAGTCGGCGCCGGACGGATTGACGATCGGCATCTCCGCGGTGGCAACACACGCAATCAATCCGTGGCTGTTCTCGAAGATGCCCTACGACGCGGCGAAGGACTTCACGCCGATCACGCAGATGGTCCGCGTGCCGAACGTGCTCGTGATGAACGCGGATACGGCGGCGCGGCTGAAGATCAGCTCGATCCGCGACTTGATCGCGTATGCGAAGACGAATCCCGGCAAGCTCAATTACGGCAGCGGCGGCAACGGCAGCGCGGGCCATCTCGCCGGCGAGATGTTCAAGCAGGGCGCCGGCATCTTCGCGGTGCATATCCCGTACAACGGCGGCAGTCCCGCGCAACTGGCGCTGCTCTCGGGCCAGGTCGATTTCAATTTCGACAATCTCGCCACCGCCGCGCCGAACATTCGCGCGGGCAAGTTGAAGGCGATCGCCGTGACCACGCTCACGCGCTCGCCCATGCTGCCTTACGTCCCGCCGGTTGCCGACACCATCAAGGGTTTCGCGATCGACACCTGGTGGGGGCTCGTCGGCCCGGCCGGCATGCCGCGTGACCTGGTCAACAAATACAACGCCGCGTTCGTCGCCGCCCTGCAATCGCCGGAAGCGAAGACGCGCTTCGCTTCGCTCATGGCGGAACCGGTGTGGAACACGCCGGACGAGTTCGGCCGTTTCATGCACGGCGAGCTCGCGAAATACGAAAAAGTAGTGAAGCTGTCGGGCGCCAAGGTGGATTGATCCATAGCTGAGGCTCCTACACCGCGTGTGCGGTTTGTCTTACACACGGCAGAGCCAGCGCTTCCTAGAGTGGCTCTGCAGCAGGGCAGAAGGAGCACACCATGGGCATCGTCGGCAAGTCGCTTTTCGCGGTCGTCGCGACGGTCGCTTTCCAGTCGAATGGGGTTCTCGCCCAGGATGTTGCGCCGCATGGGTTCGCCGTGGCGGGCACCCACAACTACCTCGGCTTGAACCTCGGGCGGGGGATCGAGACCAACTGTCCCGCGGCCATGATCATCTGCGACAGCCGCGACCGCTCCGCGCAGCTTTTCGCCGGCACGATGTTCGACAAGAACTGGGGCGCCGAAGTCGGTTACGTGGACAGCGGCCGCGTGCTGCGCCCGATGGGCGATGCGCGCACGCAAGGCCTGAGCTTCACCGTCGTGGGCCGCACGCAATTGCTGCCGTCCGTCGGAGTGTTCGGCAAGCTGGGCACCGCCTTCGGCCGTTCCGATACCTCCGTGATGGGCAATTCCGGCACGAGCGGGCCCGAGCAGGGTTTCGGCCTTGCGTACGGCGGCGGCCTGAGCTGGGACTTCTCGCCGCGGCTGTCCGCGAAATTCGAATGGGACAGCTACGACTTGCGCATGGGCAACGGGCCGGTGCGCTCCACGAGCCTTGGCCTGCAGTTCAAGTACTGAACGTCACTCGCCCAGGTAGGCAGCGCGCACCTTCGGGTCGCTGAGCATCGCCTTGGCCTCGCCGCTCATCGTGATCAACCCCGACTCCATCACGTAACCGCGATTGGCGATCTCCAGCGCGCGCGCGGCGTTCTGTTCGACGAGCAGCACCGTCACGCCCTGCGCGTAAACATCGCGCACCACTTCGAAAATCTTGTCGACCATGATCGGCGACAAACCCATCGACGGTTCGTCCATGAGCAGGACCTTCGGCCGGCACATCAGAGCCCGCCCCATCGCGAGCATCTGCTGTTCTCCTCCCGAGAGCGTGCCCGCGAGCTGCTCGCGCCGCTCCTTCAGGCGCGGAAAGATGCCGAAGACCTTCTCGATGTCGGCGGCGATGCCCTCCTTGTCCTTGCGGATGTGAGCGCCCATCTGCAGGTTCTCCTGGATCGTCATGCGCGTGAACACGCCGCGGCCCTCGGGGACCATCGCGAGGCCTTCCTTGACCAGCTCCCACGGGCCGCGTCCCTTGATGCTGCGCCCGAGGTATTCGATGTCGCCACCCGCAAGCGGCAGCGACCCGGTGATCGCTTTCATCGTTGTCGTCTTGCCGGCGCCGTTCGAGCCGATGAGGGACACGAGCTCGCCCTCGCGCACTTCGAAGTCGACGCCCTTGACCGCCTGGATGCCGCCGTACGCCACCTGCACACCCGAGACCTTGAGGAGGACCGCGCTCATGCTTCCTCTCCCGCCCCGGCGGAGGCCGTCGCCTTGTGGCTGTGCCCGAGGTACGCCTCGATCACCTTCTCGTTCCTCTGCACGTCATGCGGTGAACCTTCCGCGATCTGCTTGCCGTAGTCGAGCACCGTCACGCGGTCGCACAGGCCCATCACCAGCTTCACGTCGTGTTCGATCAGCAGGATGGTGCGGTCGTCCTTGCGGATGCGATCGATCAGCTCGCGCAGCTGCACTTTCTCGGTCTGGTTCATTCCCGCCGCAGGCTCGTCGAGCGCGATCAACAGCGGGTCCGTCGCCAGGGCACGCGCGATCTCGAGCCGTCGCTGATCGCCATACGACAGCGTCCGGGCGCGGTAGTCGGTGTAGCGGCCGATGCCGACGTAATCGAGCAGCTCCTGCGCGCGCTTGGCGATCGCCGCTTCTTCTTCCTTGAAATTCTTCGTGCGCAGGATTGCGCCCATGAGGCCGGACTGCGTGCGGATGTGACGTCCCACCATGACGTTCTCGAGCGCCGTCATGTCCGAGAACAAGCGGATGTTCTGGAACGTGCGCGCGATGCCTGCTTTCGCCACCTCGTGCACTGCTGAAGGCACGTACGGTTTCCCGGCGAGTTCGAAGGAGCCGCTGTCGGCCGTATACAGGCCCGTGATCACGTTGAAGAATGTCGTCTTGCCCGCACCGTTCGGGCCGATCAGGCCATAGACCTGGCCGCGCTCGATCGTGACGCCCACATCCGAGAGCGCCTGCAAGCCGCCGAAGCGCTTGGAGACACCGGCAACGCGAAGAATCGTTTCTGCCATTCGCGTGCCCCTTATTTCACCGGCTGCTGCAGCGACTTGCCGTGTTCCGGCGTCGGCCACAGGCCGCGCGGACGCAGCAGCATCACGATGATCATCGCCAGCGCGATGAGCAACTGCCTCAGGATGGACGCATCGAGCCGCCCCCCGGTGACGGCCTGCAGGTCCCACACCCCGGAAAGCCAGCGCAACGCCTCCGGCAGCACGGCAAGCAGGATGGCGCCGAGCACGACCCCGGGCAGGTGCCCGATGCCGCCGAGCACCACCATCGCGATGATCATGATCGACTCGGTCAGCGCGAACGACTCGGGCGACACGAACCCCTGGAAGGCAGCGAACATCGAACCGGAGACTCCGCCGAAGGTTGCGCCCATCCCGAACGCGAGGAGCTTCATGTTGCGCGTGTTGATGCCCATGGCCTTGGCGGCGATCTCGTCCTCGCGGATCGCCATCCATGCGCGGCCGATGCGCGAGAGCTCGAGCCGATGGCAGATGATCACCGACACGACGACGAGCACGAGGAACAGGTAGTAGTAGTTCGTGACCGCGTTGATGTCGAAGTCGCCGATCGAGTGGCGCTTGCCGAGGTTCTGGTCGAAGAAGTGGATCGAGTCGATCTGGCCGATGCCCTTCGGGCCGTTGGTGACGTTCACCGGCTGGTCGAGGTTGTTCAGGAACACACGGATGATTTCGCCGAAGCCGAGCGTCACGATCGCGAGATAGTCGCCGCGCAGCTTCAGCGTCGGGGCGCCGAGCAGGATGCCGAAGATCCCCGCCAGCAATGCCCCTGCCGGAATGCAGACGTACAGCGGCATGTGCAGCCCCTCCGGAAAGTGCGCGGCGAACCACGCAAAGTGATCCGTGAGGTGGGGCGACGCGA
The DNA here is from genome assembly GCA_035526975.1 of Ramlibacter sp. Taxonomy (GTDB): domain Bacteria; phylum Pseudomonadota; class Gammaproteobacteria; order Burkholderiales; family Burkholderiaceae_C; genus Ramlibacter. Next base: position 4,366 of record DATLBJ010000167.1, on the reverse strand, counting down.
GCAGGCCGTACATGTACGCGCCAATCGCGAAGAACGCGACGTAGCCCAGGTCCAGCAGCCCCGCGTAGCCGACGACGATGTTCAGCCCCAGCGCGAGCAGCACGTACAACAGCGCGAAGTCGGCAATGCGCACCCAGAAATTGCCCATGTACTGCAGCCCGAGGGGCAGGATCAGGAGCGCAAGCGCGCAGACCGTGTAGACGACGTACTTGTTCTGGCGGCTGATGAATGCGTTCATGGCGCGCTCCTTACGCCCGGTCCGCGACGCGTTCGCCGAGCAGGCCCGACGGCCTCAGCGTGAGCATCGCGATCAGCACGATGAAAGCGAAGATGTCGGAGTAGTTGCTTCCGAGCACGCCCCCCGTCAACTCGCCGATGTAGCCCGAGCCGATCGACTCGATCAGCCCGAGCAGCACACCGCCGACCACCGCGCCGGGCAGGTTGCCGATGCCTCCGAACACCGCGGCGGTGAATGCCTTCAGGCCCGGGAGAAAACCCATCGTGTGCTGCACCGTGCCGTAGTTCGAGGCATACATCACGCCCGCGATCGTGGCCAGCACCGCGCCGATCACGAACGTCGCGGAGATCACGGTGTCGGGCTTGACGCCCATGAGCGCGGCAACGCGCGGGTTTTCGGCGGTTGCACGCATGGCGCGCCCGAGTTTCGTGAAGTTCACGAGCCACGTCAGCACGGCGAGCGAAATCGCGGTGAGTGCGAGGATCATCAGCTGCGTCGCAGTGATCACCGCGCCGCCGACCTGGAAGGGCACCGGCGGAAGCAGCGTGGGATACGCCTTGTAATTCGGCTTCCAGATGATCATGGCGAGCGTCTGCAGCAGGATCGACATCCCGATCGCGGTGATCAGCGGTGCGAGCTTGGGCGAATTGCGCAGCGGGCGGTACGCGACCTTCTCGATCACGAAATTCAGTGCGCCCGCGACGACACACGAGATCACGAGTGCAACCGCCAGCAGCAGCCAGCCCGGAATGCCCGGCATCGATTCCTGCGCCGTGGTGATGATCGACCAGCTGGTGAGCGCACCGACCATCAGTACCTCGCCGTGCGCGAAGTTGATCAGGTTGATGATGCCGTACACCATCGTGTAGCCAAGGGCCACGAGGGCATACATGCTGCCCAGGACCAGACCGTTGATGATCTGCTGCAGCAGGACTTCCATAGGTAGGTTTCTCCGCCGTGTAGTTAGCAAAAAACCCGCCAGGAAGCGCGCGCGGGTTTGCGTCCGATTTTATCTAGCGGCCCCTACTGGCCCCGCATCACTCGTCCCGGGTTTTCCCTTGCTCATTGAGCGCCCTGAGTTCGCGCAAGCGCTCGCTGATTCGCAACTCCAGCCCCCTCGGCGCAGGGCGATAGAACTCCTGCGGCACCATCGCGTCGGGAAAATACGTCTCGCCCGCCGCAAACCCGCCGGCCTCGTCGTGGGCGTAGCGGTACTCCTTGCCGTAGCCCAGGTCCTTCATCAGCCGCGTCGGTGCGTTGCGCAAATGTAGCGGTACCGGACGGGTGCCGTCCTTCGCGATCAATGCCTTTGCTTCATTGAAGGCAACATAAACCGCATTGGACTTGGGTGCCATGGCGAGGTAGATGATGCACTCGGCCAACGCGAGTTCACCCTCGGGCGATCCGAGGCGCTCATAGACCTCGGCGGCGTCGAGCGCCAGGCGCAGCGCGCGCGGGTCGGCAAGGCCGACGTCCTCGACGGCCATGCGCACCATGCGGCGCGCCATGTAGCGCGGGTCCGCTCCGCCATCGAGCATGCGCATCAGCCAATACAACGACGCGTCGGGGTCGGAGCCCCGCACTGACTTGTGTAGCGCGCTGATCGTGTCGTAGAACTGCTCGCCGCCCTTGTCGTAGCGCCGCATGCGTTCGCCCAGCACCTTGAGCAGCCACGCATCGGTGATCTGTGCAATCGTTTCCTTTTTGGCCGCGACGTCCAGCATCTCGAGGGTATTGAGCAAGCGCCGCGCGTCGCCATCGGCATAGGCGACGAGGCGGTCCAGTGCGGCCTGCTCGATCGGCGGCACGGCGGCAATCGATTGCGCCTTGCCCACGATCTGCTTCAAATCGTCTTCGGTCAGCGGCTGCAGCACGTACACGACTGCGCGCGACAGCAAGGCGGAGTTCACTTCGAACGACGGGTTCTCCGTCGTCGCACCGATGAACGTGAACAGCCCCGATTCGACATGCGGCAGGAAGGCATCCTGCTGCGCCTTGTTGAAGCGGTGCACTTCGTCGACGAAGACGATCGTGCGCTGCTGCTGCAAGCCGTCGCGCGCGCGCAATGCTGCTTCGACCGCTTCGCGGATGTCCTTCACACCCCCGAGCACGGCGCTGATCGTGATGAACTGCGCGTCGAAAGAGTCGGCCATCAGCCGCGCGATGGTCGTCTTGCCGGTGCCCGGCGGGCCCCAGAGGATGCAGCTGTGCGGCTGGCCCGACTCGAACGCGATGCGCAGCGGCATGCCGTCGCCCAGCAGGTGCTGCTGCCCGATCACTTCGCCCAGCGACTTCGGCCGCAGGCGTTCGGCGAGCGGCGCGTGGGGAATTGCGGGTGCTTTGGCCACGCCTCGAATATATTCCTCGGCCATGGAACCCCAGGTCTGGTCCGCTGTGTCCGCCCTCCTCGGTGCCGTCGTCGGCGGCGGGGTGAGCTTCCTGCTCAACCGGCAGCAGTTCGACAACCAGTTGAAGCTCGCGCGGGAGCAGCACCGCACGGAGTTCATGGCCGAAGAGACGGCGCGCGCGCTGCTCTCGCACAAGGCGTTCACCGACCGGTCGTTCGAAACGCTGAAACGCAACCTCGGTGGCTTCGGCGACGACGAGCTGCGCAAGATCCTCGTGCGGGCCGGCGCGATCCGCATCTACCGCGACGACGGCAGCGAGTGGTGGCGCCTCGTCGCGCGCATGGAGGAGTTCATCGAGAAGAAGGACCTCGAGCGCGTCGCGCGCGAGATCTGAGGCGCCGGGAAGAGGCAGCTACTGCTTGACGACGCTCGCGCCTTGCGGGGGTTTGAAGTGGAAGCGCTCGGCGGCAACGGCAACGTTCGTCTCCATCTTGTCGAACGTGATCACCGAGCGCTGCCCGAAGCCGTCGACGATCTCCAGCTTCGCGAGCTCGTTGCCGCGAAACCCGACACGCATGTTGTTCAACTGCCCGTCGCGGTTTTTCGGCGTGGCCACCGCCCATTGGAGGCCGTCCTTGTCCGGCGCGGCTTCGAGGTTGAAATCGCGCAGCAGCGCTGCAGTGCTGCCCGCCGATGCGATCAAGGCCGCCGGCGTGGACCCCAGCACTGCGTCCTGGTTGCGCGCCGTCACCTGGTTCAGGTCGGCGTCGAACAGCCACAGCGTGCTGCCGTCAGCGACGATCAACTGCTCGAACGGCTTCCTGTAGTCGAAGCGGAACTTGCTCGGCCGCGCGAATTCGAACGTGCCCGTCGACGTGCGCGTCTTCGCGAGTTGCCCCTCCCGGGAAGGCGCTGTGACCACCTGGGTAAATGACGCCCGCCCGCTTTTGGTGGCCTTGATGAAGTTGTCGAGGGCGTCAAGGCCGCTGGCTTGCGCGGCGAAAGCGCACGCCGCCGAAGCGGCGATCAGGAATCTTTTCATGAGGAGCATTGTCGTTGGGTCTTCCGCCGCCTGCGGAAGTTCGCAACGAAACGTTATTCGCGGGGCGGCACGAGCACTTCGCGCTCGCCTTTCGCGCTCATTGCGCCCACGATGCCGGCCTTTTCCATGTCCTCGACGATCCGCGCGGCGCGGTTGTAGCCGATCTTCAGCTTGCGCTGGATGTACGAAATGCTGCTGCGGCGCTCCTTCACGACGATCTGCACCGCTTCGTCGTACATCGGGTCCTTTTCGCCGCCACTGCCGCTCTCGCCGCCGCCCAGCAAATCTGAATCGTCGTCCACCGTCCCGCCCTCGAGCACGCCTTCGATGTAGTTCGGCGCGCCCTGCGATTTGAGGTACGCCACGACGCGATGCACTTCCTCGTCGCTGACGAATGCCCCGTGCACGCGAACCGGAAAGCCCGTGCCCGCGGGCAGGTAGAGCATGTCTCCCATGCCGAGCAGCGCCTCCGCCCCCATCTGGTCGAGGATGGTGCGGCTGTCGATCTTGCTCGACACCTGGAAGGCGATGCGCGTGGGGATGTTGGCCTTGATCAGGCCGGTGATGACGTCGACGCTCGGCCGCTGGGTCGCGAGGATCAGGTGGATGCCCGCGGCGCGCGCCTTCTGCGCCAGGCGCGCTATCAATTCCTCGATCTTCTTGCCCACGACCATCATCAGGTCGGCGAGTTCGTCGATCACCACCACGATGTGCGGCAGCCGGTCGAGCGGGACCTGG
>DATLBJ010000166.1:0-14541 GCA_035526975.1 Ramlibacter sp. | reverse complement strand
TACGGCACATTGAGCTCCAACGGCCGGCTGGTGCTGGTCAATCCGTCGGGCATCGCCGTCGGAGCCGGCGCGGTGGTGGACACCGCGGGCTTTACCGCATCGACACTGAAGATGAGCGATGCCGATGCGCTGGCAGGGCGCCTTGTTTTTGGTGACGGCTTGGCGGGCGGCGCAGCGTTGAAGGTCGACGGCCGGGTGCTCGCTCGCAGCGGCGACATCGTGCTCATCGCACCGAACGTGCAGGTGGGCCCGCAGGCGCTGGTGCAGGCGCCCAACGGCACGACCGTGCTCGCAGCGGGCCAGAAGGTCGAACTCACCGGCCGCGGCCTCGAAGGCATCGTGATGCAGGTGCAGGCACCCGACAACGAGGTGGTGAACCTCGGCACGCTGCAAGGCGATGCCGTCGCGGTGTTTGCCGGCACGCTCAGGCACAGCGGCCTGATCCAGGCCAATGCAGTCACGACGGAGGGCGGCAGGGTCGTCCTGCGCGCGACGGGCGATGCGCTCGTCGACGGGCGCATCGAGGCCAAAGCGGGGGACAAGGGCGGCAGCGTCGACGTCTTCGGCAACAACGTCGCGCTGTACGGCGGCGGCAGCATCGACGCAAGCGGCGCGGGCGGCGGCGGCACGGTGCGAGTCGGCGGCGATTACCAGGGCTCCAATGCGGCTGTCCCGAACGCCAGCAGCACCTATGTGGGCGCGGGCACCACGATCAACGCGGACGCAACGGACAGTGGCGACGGCGGCCGGGTGATCGTGTGGTCGAACGATGCCACCCGCTTCTACGGCCAGGCCAGCGCGCGCGGCGGCAACGACGGGGGCAACGGCGGCTTCGCCGAAGTCTCGGGCAAGCACTACCTCGATTACGCAGGGCGCACGGACCTGCGGGCGCCTGCGGGCAAGACCGGCACGCTGCTGCTCGACCCGAACGACATCGTCATCGACAACAGCAGCACCGACACCGGCCCCAACGGACCGAGCGGCAGTGACTATGTATTCGGCGGCGGCACCGGCGTGAGCCACGTCAACACCGGCGACATCCAGGCGCAGCTCGGCACCTCCGATGTGCTGGTCACGACCGCCAACGGATCGGCCGGGCCCTCCGGCGGTTCCATCACGGTCAACAACGCGGTCACATGGGCGTCAGGCAACGGCCTGTTCCTCGACGCCAACTCGGACATCTCGTTGCATGCTTCGATCAGCGGTGCCGCCGCGAAGGTCGGGCTGCGGGCGGGCGGCTCGATCAGCCAGGACGTCACCGCGCCCATCACCGCGAGCGCCCTGATGATCAAGGCCGGCGGCGGCGTGTCGCTCGATGCCCCCAACCATGTCGCCACGCTGGCGGCTGATGCGGGCAGCCTGTCGTTCACGGACGCCCGTGCCCTGACGATCGGCTCGCTCACGCGCAACAGCGGCACGATTTCGGGCGTGACGGCCAACGGCCCCATCACGCTGACGACGACCGGCAGCGGTTCGAGCATCACGCTCGACGCGGACGTCATCGCCTGGGCGGGCAACCCGCTGACGATCAACTCGGGAGGCCCGATCAATTTCGGCTTCGGCAACGCCGGATCCGACGGCGGCACCGTGCTGATCAAGTCCGGCAACGGCAACATCGACCTGGGCAGCTCGGTCGTGTTCTCCAATGGCGGCGCGATCACGGTGCAGGCACAGGCGGGCAGCGTCGTCGGCACCGGCCAGGTCGATTCGAAGAAGGATTCGGGCACGAACGACGCGGGCCCGATCACGATCACCGCATCCGGCGGCGTCACCGTCGATGTGATCGACGCCTCGGGCTATAGCGCGGGCGCGGCGGGCGGCGCGATCTCGATCGGTGCCGGCGCCGGCGGCGTCAACGTGCTGAACATCTATTCGAACGGCGGCTACCACGACTTCGGCGACGGCGGCAAAGGCGGCAACATCACGATCACGGCGACGGGCCCCGTCAACATCGACGGCAGCATCGAGGCCGGTGGCGGTGCCGGCTTCGGCGGCACCGGCGGCAAGGGCGGCAACGTCAACATCAATTCGTCGGGCAGCGGCTCCAGCGCGATTGTCCTGAACGGCGAAGTGCGCGCGGACGGCGGCGACGGGTACGCCACCGGTGGCGGCGCGGGCGGCAAGATCACGCTGACATCGAGTCGCACCATCACGGCCACGGATGTGATTTCCAGCGTCGGCGGCAGCGGCAACAGCGCGGGGCCCGGCGGCGGCGGCGGCGTCGTGACGCTGAGCGCCGGTGCGGGCGGCATGTCGCTGACCACGGTCGAAGTGAACGGCGGCGGCTCCGACAGCGACACCGGCGGCAGCGGCGGCACCATCGGAATTTCCAGTGGCGGCGCGGTGTCGGTTTCGTCGCTCAATGCGCAGGGCGGAGGCGGTGCCTTGTCCGGCGGCAACGGCGGCACGGTGAACATCAACATGACCGCGGGTGCGCTCTCGGTCGACGATGGCGTGTACACATACGGTGGCGATGGCGACGGCGCCAACGGCGGCAACGCGGGGCCGATCACGATCGGCACTTCGGGTGCGATCACGATCGGCATCGTTTCAGCGGCCGGTGGCAGTGGCTTCTCGGGAGCCGGTGGCGACGGCGCGGCGGTGTCGGTTTCCGCGGGCGCCGGTGCCATCGACATCCTGCAGGTGGCCTCGTACGGCGGCACCGGGTACTCGGGCGCGGGCGGCGCGGGCAAGGCCGTCTCGATTTCCACCACGGGCGGCGTCACGCTGTCCAGCGCGGACTCGTATGGCGGCGACGGCAATCTCGGCAACGGCGGCGCGGGCGGTTCGATCACGCTGAACGCTGCGGCGCTCACTGCCGACGCCCTCTCGTCCTATGGCGGCTCGGGCGACAACGGCGCGGCCGGCGGCACGATCACCGTCACGTCCAAGAACCTGTCCGTCAGCTCGATCGCGTCGGTCGGCGGCAGTGGCAGCATCGGCGCGGGCGGCGCCGGCGGCGGCATCACGTTGACGGCGAACGGCTCGCTCAACGTCGACGACATCTCGTCGTACGGCGGTTCGGGCTCGGGCGGGCGTGGCGGAAACGGCGGCGCCGTCTCGGTCTCTGCCACGAACGGCCTGACGGTCTCGATCATCGACGCTTCCGGCGGCGCGGGCAGCGGCAATGTCGGCGGCAATGGCGGATCCATCACGCTCGCCGGCGGCCCCAGCGACGTGACCGTCGACACGATCTACGCCATGGGCGGCGACTCGGACTTCGACAAAGGCGGCTCGGCCGGCAACGTCGGGGTCACCACAGCCAGCACGCTGGCCATCGGCAGCGTCTTCGCGACGGGCGGTGACTCCACATCGCTGGGCAACGGCGGCACCGGCGGCAACGTGACGATGTCGGCGGGCAACTGGTCGTTCTCCCCGTCCGTGCGCACGGACGGCGGCGTCGGCGGCAACAACGATTCGGGCACTTCCGGTACCGGCGGCGACGCGGGCAACATCACGCTCACACAAACGTCCGGCGGGTTCAACCTGTCGCCCGACCTGAGCGCCCGCGGCGGCGACCCGGGCTTCGCTTCCAGTGCAGTTGCCAATGGCGGCGCGGGCGGCAACATCACCTTGCGCGCAACCAATGGCGCGCTCACGTTGCAGGACGGCACGATCGACGCCAGCGGCAACAGCGGCGGCGCGCCCGGCACGATCCAGGCGACGGGCTCGGGCAACAACGGTGTCAACATCAGCGGCGCGGTTTCGTACGGCGGCAACTGGAACAACACCGGCTCGATGAACGTCGGCAGCGGGTCCGGCCTGGACGGCGGCGGCCAGTTCATCAACGACGGCAAGCTCCTCCTCACCGGCGACGCGTACGTCAATGCGTTCGGCGGCGTCACCAACAACGCGGGCGCGACGTTGAGCGCCGCCAGCGGCGACATGTCGGTCGACCTGTCGCAGAACCACGGCTTGCTGGTGGTCGCCTCGGACGCGACGCTGCACGCCAGCAACTTCAGCTTCAACGACGGCAACATCCGCCTGTCGGGCACGCTCGACCTCGGCTCCATCTGTTCGTCGGTGTCGTGCGGCGGCTTCCTCACCAACGCAAGCGCCGGCGTGATCTCCGGCAACGGCACGCTCGACTTCGGCGGCGCCGGCGCCGGCTTGCTGGACAACTTCGGCCGCCTGCAACCCGGAGCGGCCGGCTCGGCCCACGCGATCGGCACGCTCAACGTGAACGGCGATGTCCGGCTCGAGCCCGGTTCGGTGCTGGCCGTGGACATCGATTCGGTCAGCAGCTACGACCAGCTCAGTGTCACGGGCTTCACCAGCTTCCCGAACAATCTCGCCGGCATCCGCGGCGGTGCGGCAATCACCGCGACGGCTCCGATCATCGAGGTCACCTACACGCCGACGGTTTCGTTCTCGAACGGCGCGCAGTTCACCGTGATCCAGAGCGCCGGCGGGATCGACACGAGCAACACGCCCACGATCACCGGCGTGACCGAACTCGACGTGCTGCCACCGAGCGGCACGACGCTGAAGCTGGTTGCAACATCGCCGGTACCCTCGCCGTCCCCGACGCCTGCGCCGACCCCGGCTCCGACGCCCGCCCCGACACCTGAGCCGACACCGGCACCGACACCTGCGCCCACACCGGCGCCGACGCCGGCCCCGACACCCGAGCCGACACCGGCACCGACGCCAGCACCTACGCCTGAGCCGACACCGGCTCCCACGCCCGCACCGACACCTGCACCGACGCCGGCACCAACACCGGCGCCGACACCTGCGCCCACACCGGCGCCGACGCCTGCACCGACACCCGCACCCACGCCTGCGCCCACACCGGCGCCGACTCCGGCACCGACGCCTGCGCCCACACCGGCGCCGACGCCCGCACCGACACCCGCGCCCGCACCGCTGGTCGAGAAGATCATCGAGATCCTGCAGGGCGACCACGAAACCGCGCAGCAGGTCGTCGCGCAGATCGACACCAACCCGCTGACGACGTTCACGACGCTGGTGATCAAGGAAGAAAAGAAGCAGGCCGAGGAAGCGCAGAAGAACAGCGGCCAGCCCGGCGCCGACAACATCGTCGCCAACACCTGCTCGAAGTAATTCGCGACGCTAGAAGCGCGGCAGCTCGGGGTGCGCGAGCCGGCCGCCGCGCACCAGCATCTTTCCGTATTCGGCGCAGCGCGACAGCAGGGGGATCACCTTGCCCGGGTTCAACAAGCCCTTCGCGTCGAACGCGCGCTTGACGCCGAACATCTGTTCGCGCTCGCCCGCGCTGAACTGCACGCACATCGAGTTGAGCTTCTCGACGCCCACGCCGTGCTCCCCCGTGATCGTGCCGCCCATCGCGACGCTCGTCTCGAGGATTTCCGCGCCGAACAGCTCGGCGCGGTGCAACTGGTGCGCATCGTTCGCATCGAAGAGGATCAGCGGATGCAGGTTGCCGTCGCCGGCATGGAACACGTTCGCGCAGCGCAGCGCGTACTTGCGCTCCATCTGCTGGATGGCCAGCAGGATGTCGGCGAGGCGCTTGCGCGGGATGGTCGAATCCATGCACATGTAATCGGGGCTGATGCGCCCCGACGCGGGAAAGGCATTCTTGCGCCCGCTCCAGAATTTCAGCCGCTCGGCTTCGTCGCGGCTCACCGCGATCGCGGTCGCGCCGGCCGCGCGCAGCACATCGCTCATGCGCGCGATCTCTTCCTCGACTTCTTCGGGCGTGCCATCGCTTTCGCACAGCAGGATCGCCTCCGCGTCGAGGTCATAGCCGGCGTGCACGAAGTCCTCGACCGCGGCCGTCATCGGCTTGTCCATCATCTCGAGGCCCGCGGGGATGATGCCGGCGGCGATCACGGCGGCGACCGCGTCGCCCGCTTTGCGCACGTCGTCGAAGCTGGCCATGATGCAGCGCGCGAGCAGCGGGCGCGGAATCAACTTCACGGTGATCTCGGTAGCCACCGCGAGCATGCCTTCGCTGCCGATCACCACCGAGAGCAGGTCCAGGCCCGGCGCATCGAGCGCCTCGCTGCCGAACACCACCGGCTCGCCCGCCGCGGTGAAGCCGCGCACGCGCATGACGTTGTGCAGCGTCATGCCGTACTTCAGGCAATGCACGCCGCCCGAGTTCTCGGCAACATTGCCGCCGATCGTGCAGGCGATCTGGCTGGAGGGATCCGGCGCGTAATACAGGCCGTACGCCGCCGCCGCTTCGCTGATCGCGAGGTTGCGCACGCCGCACTGCACGAGCGCCGTGCGCGAATGCGGATCGACCGAGAGGATGCGGTTGAACTTGGCAAGCGACAGCGTGACGCCTTCGGCATGCGGCATCGCGCCGCCCGACAAGCCGGTGCCGGCGCCGCGCGCGACGACGGGCACGTCGAGCTGATGGCATGTGCGCAGCACGGCTTGCACTTGCGCTTCGGTGTCCGGCAGCGCCACCACCAGCGGACGCTGGCGATAGGCCGTAAGCCCGTCACATTCGTAAGGCGTCGTCGACTCGGCGTGCCACAGCAGCGCCTCGGCGGGCAGCAGCGGTTTCAGTGCAGCGACGACCTGCGCCTGGCGTTCGGCGCGTACCAGCGATTGCGTGGCGACGGGGGCGTTCATCCCGCCACTTTAGTGCGCGCGCCAAGCCGGTGGCGTGAAGATTTTTGACGCGGCGTGTGAAGCGCGCCTCAAGCAAGGCTTTTTTGCAGCCACTCCGCGAACGCGGCGCATTCCCAGCGGTCCATCGCGCCGGTCTGCCAGCACAGGTAGTGCGAATGCGGGCTGGGCACCGAGCGGCGCGAGATGCGCTCGAGCGCGCCGCGTTCCAGCCACGGCGCCGCCAGCTTCAGACGCACGAGCCCGATCCCGAGGCCCTGCGCGGCGGCGTCGCACATCAGGCCGATATCGTTGAACGACGAGCCTTCCGCGGGCTCCCCGGCATCGATCCCATGCGCGAGGAACCAGGTGCGCCACGGCTCCAGCGGGCTCTTCAGCAGCTTGGCCTCCTGCAAGTCCTCGACGGTGTCGAAGGGGCCGTGTTCCCGGATGTAGTGCGGGGCGGCGAGCGGCGTGACTTCGTCCGTCATCAGGCAGACGTGCTCCACATCCGCATAGCGGCCGGTGCCGAAGCGCACCATCAGGTCCGCGTCTTCGGCGACCACGTCCAGCAGCGGGATCGACACCTGCAGCGTCAGGTCGACTTCGGGGTACGACTCGATGAAGCCGCGCAGCCGCGGCATGAGGATCGACCGCGCGAACGTGGGCGTGACGGCGACGCGCAGCTTGCGCTTGCCCGGCGCGCCGTCCTTGCCGGGAAAGCGGCCGAGCACGGCAAGCCCTTCACGCACATGCGCAAGGTACTCGCTGCCTTCGGTCGTGAGCGAAAAGTCGGCGCGACCGAACAGCTTCGCCCCGAGGATTTCCTCGAGCTGCCGGACGCGATGGCTCACGGCGCTGGGCGTGACGAACAATTCGTCGGCGGCCAAGGTCACGGAGCGCAATCGCGCCAACGCCTCGAAGGTCACGAGGCACTGGATCGGCGGAATGCGCGAAGTCATGTCATTTGAAGATCACGGTGCGATGCCCGCTGCGCAGCACGCGATGCTCGCTGTGCCACTTGACGGCGCGTGCAAGCACCTGGCTTTCGGTGTCGCGGCCAATCGCGGTCAGGTCCTCGACGGTCTTCGAGTGATCGACGCGCGCGACGTCCTGCTCGATGATCGGGCCCTCGTCGAGGTCTGCCGTCACGTAGTGCGCGGTCGCACCGATCAGCTTCACGCCGCGATCGTGTGCCTGGTAATACGGCTTGGCGCCCTTGAAGCTGGGCAGGAAGCTGTGATGGATGTTGATCGCGCGGCCCGCGAGCTGCTCGCACATCGCGTTCGACAGGATCTGCATGTAGCGCGCGAGCACCACGAGGCGGGCGCCTTCGGCTTCGACGATCTCGAGCTGCTTGGCTTCGACCTGCGCCTTGGTCGCCGCGGTGACGGCAAAGTGGTGGAAGGGCACGTTGTAACCCGCGGCCAGCTGGTAGAAGTCGCGGTGGTTCGAGATCACGGCGCGCACATCCAGCGGCAGCAGGCCGCTCTTCCAGCGAAACAGCAGGTCGTTGAGGCAATGGCCTTCGCGGCTGACGAAGATCACGGTGGGCATCGGCTCGCGCGTGGCGTGCAATTCCCATGTCATGTCGAAGGGCTCCGCGAAGAACTTCAGCTGCAGCTTCAGGTCGTCGAAGGTGAGCTGGTCGCACGCGAACTGCACACGCATGAAGAACAGGCCCGTGCCGTGGTCGTTGTACTGCGCCGCTTCCTCGATGTTGCCGCCGCGCTCGAGCAGGAAGCCCGAAACCGCGTGGACGATTCCCACCCGGTCGGGGCAGGAAAGGGTCAGGATGTAGGCGTGGTTCATACTGTGGGCAATTGTCGCCCAACCGCGCGACAATCGAATTTGCCAAGGAGATTTGCGATGGCTTACAACGAGCTCAGGATGGACAGCCACTGGCTGCCGTTCACCCCCAACCGCCACTTCAGGAAAGACCCGCGCGTCTTCGTCGCCGCCGAGGGCATGCACTTCACCACGCACGACGGCAAGAAGGTGATCGACGGGATCTCCAGCCTGTGGTGCGTGGGTGCGGGCCACGCCCGCAAGCCGATCAACGACGCGATCAAGAAGCAGGTCGACACGCTCGACTACGCGACCGCCTTCCAGATTTCGAACGACAAGGCATTCGAAGCGGCCGAGGCGATCGCGGCGATGGCGCCGGGCGACCTGAACAAGGTGCTGTTCTGCAACTCGGGTTCGGAAGCGGCGGACACGTCGCTGAAGGTGGCGCTGGCGTATCACCGCGCGCGCGGCGAAGGCCACCGCACGGTCTTCATCGGCCGCGAGAAGGGCTATCACGGCGTGGGCTTCGGCGGCATGAGCGTCGGTGGCATTCCGGCCAACCGCAAGGTCTTCGGCACGGCGATGCTGCCGCGCGTCGACCACATGCGTTTCATCCACGACCCGGTGAACAATGCGTACCTCCACAACCAGGAACCGGTGTGGACCGAAGACCCGCTGCTCGAGCTCGAGAACCGCATCCTGCCGCTGCAGGACCCGAGCAACGTCGCCGCCGTCATCGTCGAGCCGATCGCCGGCAGCGCGGGGTGGTACCTGCCGCCCCAGGGCTACCTCAAGCGCCTGCGCGAGATCTGCGACAAGCACGGGATCCTGCTGATCTTCGACGAGGTGATCACGGGCTTCGGCCGCATGGGCACCAACTTCGCCGCGGATTTCTACGGCGTCGTGCCGGACATGCTGAACTTCGCCAAGTGCGTGACCAACGGCGTGATCCCGCTGGGCGGCGTGATCTGCTCCGACCGCATCTACAACGCGATGATGAAGACGGATGCACCCGAGCACGTCGTCGAGTTCTTCCACGGCTACACCTATTCCGGCCACCCGGTTGCGTGCGCGGCGGCCGTCGCGACGCTGCAGTTGTACAAGGACGAGAACCTGTTCCAGCGCGCCGGCGAGATGGGCAAGGTGCTGGGCGATGCGTTCCACTCCACGTTCAAGGGAATGCCCAACGTCGTCGGCATCCGCAGCCTGGGGCTTGCGGCCGCGGTGGAGCTCGCGCCGATGGCAGGCTCGCCCGGCAAGCGCGCCTTCAACATCTTCCTCGACTGCTACAAGAACGGGGCGCTGGTGCGGCCCGCGGGCGACGTGGTCGTCATCGCGCCGCCGTACATCGTCGAGAAGTCGCACATCGACACGCTCGTCAACACGCTCGCCGACTCGATCAAGAGGAATGCCTGACAAGAAGGATCCTGCGCTCGCGAGTTTCGCGGCGCAGGTCGAAGCGCTGCGCGTCACGCACCTGCCGGCCAAGGTGGGCGTGATGATCCCCACCTACAACCGCCCCGACCTGCTGCGCCTTTGCGTGATGCAGTTCGCGGCGCAATCGCGCGCACCGGACATCATCTGCGTCCACCAGAACGGCGTGTCGGATTCGTACCGCTGGGTGGTCGACGACCTGAAGGTCGCGCCGCAGATCGTGTGGCTGCACACCCCCGTGCAATTGCCGCAGCACCAGTGGTATTCGATTCCCTTGAACTACCTCATCGAGCAAGGATGCTCGCATGTGTTCTGGGCCGACCACGGCGACCTGTACCTGCGCGACCACATCGACAAGGGCCTCGAGGACCTGAGGCACGTCGACTTCGCGGCGTCGCCGCGCGCGGCGTTGTTGTTCACGGCCGCAACCGAGTACCGGCTGGACCCGGACCACGATTTCAGCGCGACGCCGCCGGGCGGGCTGGCCGCGGGGATGTGCTTCAACCGCAGGTTCGCGCGCGGGCTCCTCGCCGATCTCGACCAGGACGATTCGCACATGTACACCCATGACGTGGTGGGGCAAGTGACGTGTCCGCGCTTTCGCTGCAGGTTCAACGAGCGGCGCACCGCGATCCACCATCCCAACGCGCCCCACTAGCGCTGCACCATCGAAACCCAGATCGTGTAGAAGCTGAAGACCAGCATCAGCACCACGATCCACACGCCGTAGCGGCCTTTCCCCGGTGTGCGCTCGACGAGCTTGAAGGGTTGCACATGCTCGCCTTCGGGCGGCAGCGCTGATTCGTCCTCGAGCAGCAAGCGCTCGATCTCATCGTTGGTGAGGCGCTCTTCGCCCGGTGCAGCCGACGGCGCCGACTGCAGCCGCCGTGAGACGGTCTCGAGCGCGCCCGCAAACTCGATCCTGCCGGCCCACCTGCGCATGGCATCCACGCGCGCAGGCCAGCTCGCAGGGTCCGCCAGCACGTCGCGGCAGGCGTCGACGAGTTCGCCGTACGGTGCGAAGACGATGCCGCTTTTCGCCGCGCCGGTGCGGCGCGAGAAGACGGAGTCCTCGCACACGCAGGGCAGTCCGAGCGCGATGGCCTGCAGGAAGCGCGCAATCGGGAACAGCGCGGCCTCGTAGAAGTGAACGTTCAGCACGATGCGGGCGCGCTTGAGCGCCGGCGCGAGTTCCTCGCCGAAGGCGCCCACCACCCACTCGACGGTCAATCCGGCCTCCCGCAATTCGCCGACGAGGCGCTCGCGCCGCGGATTGGGTGTGCCGAAGAACACCACGTCGTTGACGGGCTCGTGCGCAAGGTCGGGGCGCCACGCGATGCCCAGCGACGGAACGATCGGCAGTTCGACTGCGTCGATGCCGCGGCGCGCCAGCCATTCGATGTTGGCACTGTGGTAATCGGCGACGACCGGCCACCGCCGCAACCAGTCGATGAAGGGCGAATGGTCGTTGTAGGACCCGGTGCCCAGCTGCTCGAAGTTGAAGATCACGGTGGTGGCGGGATCGAAAGCAGCGACCGCATCCAGGCGCGGAGGCACTGCGCCCATCACGATGCAAGGCCGTGCCGCATCGCGTTGGTTGAAGCGGTGCTCGCTGTCCCAGCCCGCGCGCCGGATGGCGTCGCGCAGGCACAGCGCGGACTCGGTGAAGGCATGCGGACGCGGCGCATACGGATTGATTTCCACCACGTCGAGGATGCGGTGGCCGCCGGCTGCCATCGGATCAGGCGTTCGCGCGAACTTGGGACTTGTAGTGTTCGCCGATCACGTCGCAGCCCGCGCAACCCTCCCACACACGCGTGCGCGCGGTGGCGGATGCGGGATCATGGATGTTGCCGAAGACGCTCGCCCCTTCGCAGTCGACGCAGCAACTGGCGAGATCGCCGTTCCACAGGACCACGCCCCAGTTGTCGCGCAGGAAGAAGCAATCCTTCTCGTAGTCCCACGGCGTCGTCGCATCGCCCTTGTCCCAGCGGTGCAGGCGGTATTCGCTCGAGCCTTCGAAGGCATTGAAGGCCTTGTTGATGGTGACGTTCGTGCCTTCGGTGCGGTACTGCCAGCCCTTGAGCGCGTTGAAATAGTACTTCGGGTCCTGGTGCCGCCACTGGTGCATCGACAAGGTGGCGGATATCGCCGTCTTCGTCTCCAGCAGGACCGGCAGCTTTTTTTCGAGCTGCAGGCCATTGGTACTGAGCTGGATGGTCATGCCCGCTTCGGCAATCTGCGCCAGGCGGTCCCCCAGCTCCGGGTGCATCAGCGGCTCGCCGAAGTGGTGGATGACGAGATTGGTCAGGCGACGGCGCTTGTTCTGCTCGATGCACTTGGCGAGCGTCTCCGCGCTCATATGACCCTTCGCGCGCCGCATGTCGGGATGCGGGCAGTACTCGCACTTCATGTCGCAGAAGGCGGTCAGCTCGATCTGGTAGAGGCCGAAAATGGATGATTCGTCGGACACGCACGGCTCCGCGGCGGAAGTAGGCGTGAAGTGTACGGTCGGGATGAAGGCAAGCTCAACAGGACGAACCCCGGAGGCATCCGGCACCTCGCCGGAGCGGTAATTTTCGAGATACTCACGCGTCCATGGCTTCCACCCTCCCGGCGCGCATCGCGCTCACGCTGCTGCTGGCAGTCGCGGGCGCCTGGGTTTGCGTGCAACTGCATACGCCGATCCCGTGGACGATCGGCCCGCTCGTGGCGACCGGTGTCGCATCAGTGGTGGGATTCCCCACGCGCAGCTTCGTGCCCTTGCGCAACGCGGGGCAGTGGTTGATCGCCACCGCGCTCGGCCTGTATTTCACGCCGCAAGTGACGGCGCTCGTCGCGCGGCTGTGGTGGGCTATCGCGCTTGCCATCGCCTGGGCGCTCGCACTGGGGTGGCTGTTCGGAGCGTGGCTCCATCGCCGGCACGCTTGCGAGATCGGGGGCGACGAGGCGCAGCAGCGCGCAACGAGCTATTTCGCCGGTTCGATCGGCGGCGCGTCGGAGATGACATTGCTCGCGGAGCGTGCCGGCGGCCGCACCGAGATGGTGGCGGCCGCGCACAGCCTGCGCCTGTTGATCGTCACGTTGACTGTGCCCTTCGCGCTGACCTTCAGCGGCATGCACGGGCTCGATCCGACCTTGCCCGGCGCGCGCTTCGTGCAATGGCCGGGGCTTGCGACGCTGCTCGCGCTGACATTGGCGGGGTCGTTCCTCATGACGCGCACCGGCCGCGCGAATCCGTGGTTCATGGGCGCACTGCTGGTGTCGATGGCCATCGCGATGCTCGGCATCGAGCTTTCGGCGTTGCCGCAATGGATGACCAACCTCGCGCAGCTGTTCATCGGCATCAGCCTCGGCGTGCGGTTCTCCGCGGGCTTCGTGCACACGGCGCCGCGCTGGCTCGCCTCCGTCGCCGTGGGCACGGTCGCCATGATCGTGCTGTGCGCGGCAGTTGCTGCGGGGTTCGCCTGGGCGTGCGACCTGCACTGGGCGACGTTGGTCCTCGGCACGTCGCCGGGCGGGATTGCCGAGATGGCGATCACCGCGAAGGTTCTGCAGCTGGGAGTCCCCGTCGTCACGGCGTTCCAGGTCTGCCGCCTGGTGGCCGTTCTGGTGCTGGTCGAGCCGTTGTACCGGCGCGGCTGGGTTCGCTGATCAGTGAAGGACGAGCGGGTTCTGCGCGAGTTCGCAATAGCCTTCGAGCTTTTCCTCGACTTCCTCTTGCGTCGGCGTGTTCAGCTGCCACGCATTGATCAGCTTCTGGAAGCTGTCGGCCCAAGCGCCGTCCAGGTAGATTTCCTTGTTCGTCCGCTTGTCGACGATCTCGAAGCCGTGCCGCGGCGCAGGCGGGGGCGCCTGGCCTTCTTCAGCTTCATTCGCCTGCATGTGCACGACGACGAACGAGTCGGAGTCATAAAGCATTTGCATGGTGTATTCCTTGCCCGTACTTGGCAGCGAATGCACCTATTTCAAGGCAGGGACACACGCTGGGTTGTTGATGCCAAGCGTACGGGCGGGCCGAACTCAGCCCCTGTCGGTGGACGACCACTGCTGGTCGACCCAGTCGCCATTGGGCTGTGTCAGACGCAGGCGCACCGGGGCGTAAGCGGCCCCGGGAGCCAGCCACAGTTCCACTTTCACGTCGTATTCCTTGCGCGGGTTGCGAATCAGGTGCACTGCCTGCATCTTCCCTCCGGGCAACGTCAGGCTCTCCGTGCCTTCGACCGTGAAAGTCCAGGGCTCCGCTTCCTTCGTCGATGCGGTTTGCACGGTGATCGTCGAGCCCGCGCGGTACTTCGAGGGTTCACCCGCGAGCATCGCGCCGAGCTGCATGACGATGCTCAGGCGGTCCTGCACCCCCGGCTCGAGCGCCGCTTCGGGCTTATTGGTCGAGAAGACCACGCGGCCATTCTCCCGATCGAAGTGCGCCGCTTCTTCGCTGCGCGATTTGTCGGAGAAGCGCACGGGCGCAAGGCCCTCGGCCGTGACGAGGCCCACGCTGCGCTGCGTGCGCGGACGAATGAAGGGAAACGGCGAACTCATGGACAGCTGCGCCTCGTACTCGCCATCGCGGTTGCGCCACTCGAGCACCGCGTTGCCGCGCACGGTCAGGCCCTTGCCGGAGGCAGTCACGTCGTAGTGGTAGCGGGCAGAGGGAGCGACGGCGAAATGGGTCGCGCGCGCTGCGCCCGCTTCATGCGTTGCGCTGGCGGGCGGCGTTGCTTCGGCAGCTTTTGCAAAACTCGCTGCCGGCGCAGGCGCTGATGCAATGGC
>DATLBJ010000165.1:0-4265 GCA_035526975.1 Ramlibacter sp. | reverse complement strand
CGACTTCGCGGGCGCCGCGAAGACCAGGGCGAAGCAGGCCGTGGGCTTTCGCTACTTCAACGTTTACGGCCCGCGCGAGCAGCACAAGGGCCGCATGGCCAGCGTCGCCTTCCACGAGTACAACCAGTTCAAGGCCGAAGGCAAGGTCAAGCTTTTCGGCGAATACGGCGGTTATGGGCCCGGTGAACAGAAACGCGACTTCGTGTTCATCGACGACGTCGTCGCGGTGAACCTGTGGTTCCTCGACCATCCGGACAAGAGCGGCATCTTCAACCTGGGCACCGGCCGCGCGCAGCCGTTCAACGACGTCGCGCATGCGGTGCTGAAGGGCCTCGGGGGGACGCCAAGCCAGGTCGAATACATCCCCTTCCCCGACGCGCTGCGCGGCAAGTACCAGTGCTACACGCAGGCGGACCTCTCGAAGCTGCGCGCGGCGGGTTGCGACCATGCGTTCGCCGACGTGCAGGCGGGGGTCGCGAAGTACGTGGCTGAGCTGCAGCGGCGGGGGTGACCCCCGTCAACCGCCGCGGCGCCGCACCCGTTGAGCGGAAGCATCCCCAACCCAACCTAGGAGAAAGAGCATGTTGAAGAAAATCCTGGCCCTGCTCGTCACCCTCTATGCCGCCGTCGCGATGGCCGCCGCGGTAGACGTGAACAAGGCAACCGACGCGCAACTCGATGCCGTCAAGGGCATCGGCCCCGCCACCAGCAAGTCGATCACCGCCGAGCGCAAGAAGGGCGGCGACTTCAAGAGCTGGGACGATTTCATCACCCGCGTGAAGGGCATCGGCGACAAGAAGGCCGAAGCGCTCTCGAAGGAAGGCCTGACGGTCAATGGCCAGGCCTACAAGGCCGCCGCCGCGACCCACAAGGACGACAAGAAGGACGCCAAGGCCACCGCCAAGGAAGAAAAGAAGGAGGCCAAGGCCGAAGCCAAGGCCGAGAAGAAGGAAGCGGAAGCCAAGAAGGACGCCGCGATGGCCAAGGCCGACGCAAAGAAGGACAAGGCTGAAGCCAAGAAAGATGCAGCCAGCGCCAAGAAGTAATTCCCGCGCAGCAGCAGAAAAGGCCCGCAACTGCGGGCCTTTTTCATTCACGCGCCGTAGCCGCCGCCGCCCGGCGTATGCACCTCGAAGATATCTCCGGCCTGCATCTCCGCCGACCCGATGTGGTCGAGCTGCTCGGTGCTGCCATCCGCGCGCACCACGCGGTTCACACCCACTTGCCCCGCCTTGCCGCCATTCATCCCGAACGCGCCGTTCTTGCGCCCGTTCGAGAGGATGCTCGCGGTCATCGGCTCGAGGAAGCGCACGCGCCGCACACCGCCGTCGCCGCCATGCCACTGCCCCTGGCCGCCTGAGCCCTTGCGGATGTCGTAGCTCTCCAGCCGCACGGGGAAGCGGAACTCCAGCACTTCCGGATCGGTGAGCCGCGAGTTCGTCATGTGCGTCTGCACGACGCTCGTGCCATTGAAGCCGTTGCCCGCGCCGCTGCCGCCCGAGATCGTCTCGTAGTACTGGTACTTCGCATTGCCGAACGTGAAGTTGTTCATCGTGCATTGGCTGGACGCCATCACCCCCAGCGCGCCATACAGCGTGTTGGTGATGCACATCGATGTCTCGACGTTGCCGGCGACCACCGACGCAGGCGGATCCGGGTTGAGCATCGAGTGCGGCGGGATGATCACGTGCAGCGGCTTGAGGCAGCCGGCGTTCAGCGGAATCTCGTCGTCGACCAGCGTGCGGAAGACATACAGCACCGCGGCCATGCACACCGCCGTCGGCGCGTTGAAGTTGTTGATTTGCTGCGGCGAAGTGCCGGTGAAGTCGATCTCCGCGCTTCGATCCTTCGCATTGACGCGGATTGCCACCTTGATCTGCGCACCGTTGTCGAGCGGCAGCGTGAACGCGCCGTCCTTCAGCTTCGTGATCACGCGCCGCACCGATTCCTCGGCGTTGTCCTGCACGTGCTTCATGTAGGCCTGCACGACGTCGAGCCCGAACTGGTCGACCATCTTGCGCAGTTCCTGCACGCCCTTTTCGTTGGCGGCGATCTGCGCTTTCAGGTCGGCCATGTTCTGCTCGGGGTTGCGGCTCGGGAACTGGCCGGTCTTGAGCAGCGCGATCATCTCGGCCTCGCGCAGCACTCCCCGGTCGACCATCTTCACGTTGTTGATCTGCACGCCCTCTTCCTCGATGCGCGTCGAGAAAGGCGGCATCGAGCCCGGCGTGCTGCCGCCGATGTCGGCATGGTGCCCGCGCGAGCCCACGTAGAACAGCGGCTTGTCCGACGAGGTGGCCGCCAGGTAGACAGGCGTGATCACCGTGACGTCGGGCAAGTGCGTCCCGCCGTGATACGGATCGTTCAGCACGTACACATCGCCCGGCGACATGCGCCCGGCGTTCTCGCGGATCACGGTCTTGATCGACTCCCCCATCGAACCCAGGTGCACCGGCATGTGCGGCGCGTTGGCGATGAGGTTGCCCTCGGCGTCGAACAGCGCGCAGGAGAAATCCAGCCGCTCCTTGATGTTCACGGAGTACGCCGTGTTCTGGAGCTGCAGGCCCATCTGCTCGGCGATGTTCATGAACAGGTTGTTGAACACCTCGAGCAGCACCGGGTCGACCCGCGTGCCCGCCGCGAAACGCTGCGTTCGCGGCACCCGGCGCTCGAGCACGATGTGGTCCAGCGCCGTGAGCTGCGCCTGCCAGCCGGGCTCGACCACAGTCGTCGCATTCTTCTCGGCGATGATCGCCGGCCCCGCAATGATGTCGCCCGGCCTCAGGTCCTCGCGCACGACGAGCGCGGCCTGGTGCCACTGTCCTCCCGAATACATCTTCACCGCCTCGCGGCTGGGCGCCTCGCGCATCTCGTGCATCTCGAGGCGCGCTTCGCCGGGAGCATCGCCCGCAACCACGGCCTCCACCGAGACCGCCTCGACCACCATCGACTTGCCTTGCATCAGGAACGCGAAGCGCTGGCGATACGCGGCCTCGAAGCCACCGATGATCGTGCGCAGTTCACCGAAGGGCACGACCAGCGCCGAGTCGCTGCCCTGGTAGCGCACGTGCACGCGTCGATGCACCGTCACGTGCCCCGAGTTCGCCTGCTGCTTTTCCAGTTCGGACTGTGCGGCCGATGCAAGGTGGTCCAACGTCGCGGACACGGTGGGCAGCGACGCGTCGTCGAGCGGCAACTCGATTGCCTGCTCGCGGATCACGTTCTGGTCGGCCAGGCCCATGCCGTACGCAGACAGCACGCCCGCGAGCGGGTGCACGAAGACCCGGCTCATGCCCAGCGCATCGGCCACGAAGCAGGCATGTTGCCCGCCGGCGCCGCCAAAGCATTGCAGCGTATAGCGCGTGACGTCGTAGCCGCGCGCCACCGAGATCTTCTTGATGGCGTTCGCCATCTGCTGCACGGCGATATTGATGAAACCTTCCGCGACTTCCTCGGCGCTGCGTCCGGTCTTGACCGCAAGTTCGGCGAACTTCGCCTTCACGATGTCATCGCTGAGCGCCTCATCCGCCTTCGGCCCGAATACCTTCGGAAAGTAGCGCGGCTGGATCTTGCCGACCATCACGTTCGCATCGGTGACGGCGAGCGGACCGCCGCGGCGATAACTCGCCGGTCCGGGGTTTGCGCCTGCGCTGTGCGGCCCCACGCGGAACCGCGAGCCGTCGAATTCGAGGATCGAGCCACCGCCGGCCGCGACGGTGTGGATGCTCATCATCGGCGCGCGCATGCGCACGCCGGCCACTTGCGTTTCGAACTCGCGCTCGAACTCTCCGGCGAAGTGCGACACGTCGGTCGACGTCCCGCCCATGTCGAATCCGATCACCTTCCCGTGTCCACCGAGCTGCGCCGTGCGCGCCATGCCGACGATGCCGCCCGCCGGCCCTGAGAGGATTGCGTCCTTGCCATGGAACGTGTGCGCATCCGTAAGGCCCCCTGACGATTGCATGAAGAACAATTTCACCCCGGGCATTTCGCCCGCCACCTGGTCCACATAGCGCCGCAGGATCGGCGACAGGTACGCATCGACCACCGTCGTGTCGCCGCGGCTGACGAACTTCATCATGGGGCTCGTCTCGTGCGACGTGCTCACCTGCGCGAACCCGGTCTCACGCGCGAGGCGCGCGGCAATCTTCTCGTGCGCAGTGAAACGGTAACCGTGCATGAAGACGACCGCCACGCTTCGCACTCCTTGCCCGTGCGCGTTCTTCAGCTCTTCTCGCAAGTGCGCCTCGTCCAGCGGCTGGATC
>DATLBJ010000164.1:0-2411 GCA_035526975.1 Ramlibacter sp. | reverse complement strand
GATGCCTTTGACGTCACTGAGCTCGGCCTGGAGTATCCAGTCCGTTTCGCGCGCCACATCGAGGTTCGGGCCCGCGAACCGGCGGATCGTGTCTTCCGCACGCACGCCGTGCAGCGCTTTCAGCAATGCCTGCGGGTCGACGCCATGCTCGCGCGCCCAGCTGAGCCACACGCGTTCGACCACGGCGGAGGAATCGAGCAGCGTGCCGTCCATGTCGAACAGGAAGGCAGCGTAGGTCGTCTTTCGGAAATCGGGCATTTGCCCGATACCTTACACCACCCGTGTCAAAGCTGCGGACGCCGGGCTCAAGCTGCGAACATCAACCGGTTGCCCACATACGTGCGGATGATCTTGTCTGGCATCACTCGCAGGGCTTCGGCGATGAACACCTCGCCCGTGCAGTGCATGGGCACGATGTACGCGGGGTCCATCTTGACGAACTCCTCGACCGTACGCCGCGCTTCGTCGTCGGTGCGCGGCCGCACCAGGTGGAAGCCGCCGACCACGGCATGCACCTTGCGCACACCGGAGATCGCCTGCGCGCGCCGCACCGAATTCAACACACCGCGATGGCTGCACGACGCGATCACGACCAGCCCCAAGCCCTTGACGTTGTAGAACGTGGCGAGCTCATGCTCGCCGTCGTCGGCCAGCTGCGCCTGGTTCTGCTTCGCGGGCGCGAGCGCCGCCTTGTCGCAACCCACGCCCGGGCGCATCTGCGTGGGTATCGCCGCGCGCTCGAAAGTCTCGAGCGGTATGAGCCCGGTGGTGAACGCGTGCTCGCCGAGCACGGCAGGCGCCGGCCGGATCTGCACGTCCAGCCCCGCCTGGGCAAGCTCCTTGCGATCGAGCGTGCCCATGACGGGCGGCGGACTGCCGATCTGCGCTACGCGCTCGCAGAACGTCTCTTCGCCGCCGACGATCAACGGCAGGTGCCTCGCCGGAACCTTGCCGCCGAACACCGCCGCGAAGCCGCCGTAGTGATCGAGATGCCCGTGGCTCAGCACCGCCGCGTCGAGCTCACCGGTGTCGATGCCCAGCATCGCAAGGTTGTTAGCGAGCACTTCGGGCGAGTAGCCGAAGTCGACCAGCACCGAGCGGCTCTGCGCGCCGCGCTGCGAGCGCGCCAACAGCGACAGGCCGAACTCCGCCATCAACGCGTGGCGCGACATGCGCGGCGCCGGGCGGCCGGTATTGCGCTCGACACGCAGGCCGGGTGCGGTGATGTCGGGCAGGAAGGGACCGAAGGTGGCGTTGTCGACGAGCACCTGGATCGACAGCGCGTCGACTTCGGGAACGGCCGAGGGCACGTCCGCCGCGGCGCGGGAGACCTTGCTCGCGACCGCCAGAGCGACCGCGCCATGCAAAAAGGCCCTGCGGGTCGCACCGGGAACACCGTCGTGTGGCATGAAGACCTCGTAGTCGTTTAAGCACGCTGCTGTACCAAGCATACGAGAATGCCCCCGCAGTTCGGACATCAGTCCAGCGCTGTCAATCGGACCTGGATGACGTTCGCGCAAACGCGTCGCTCTCCCACGCGCCGCCGCGCTCGCGAGCGATTGCGTTCACCGGATCGCGGGAGCATGTTCGCGCGTCTCAACTAGATAGACCGCCGAACCGGCGGGGCCAGGGAGGCCGACATGAAACGCTTTGCAATCTTTTCCAGGGCGCTGATGCTCTGCGTCATTGGAATGAGTTCATTGCTCATCGCGAACCAGGCGAGCGCCGGCGCCGCGCAACCCCGTGAAGACAAGATGTCCGCCGCCGGCAAGCGCGCCGCTGCCGCGGTGGCGCGCATCCATGCGCAAACGGGCGCAACCGCGCGCACCTCCGCGCGCATCGCCGCCGACGATGACGAAGGCTGCATCAACAAGCCCGAATGCGGCGAGGAAGAGGAGGGCGACGAAGAAGCCATCCCCGGCGGCCAGGCGGAGGTGTCCATTGCCGTCGACGAGACGGGCAAACACATCGTCATCGGCTACAACGACTCGCGCGGCTTCGACCTGAATCCGATATCCGTATCCGGCGTGTTGTACTCGGATGACGGGGGCAAGACTTTCACCGATGGCGGTCAGCTGCCGTCGCCGGGCGACGAAGCGATCGGCGACACGCTGTTCCCGATGGTGTTCGGCGACCCCGAGGTCAAATACCTCGGCAACTGCGTGTTCGTGTACGCGAGCATCCTGGTGACCAAGGCGAGCGACACGGCCGACGTGCAGACGCTGGGCGTGCACCGCTCCACCGACTGCGGCCGAACCTGGCAGGGCCCGTTCGAGGTGACGTCGGCCACCAACCCGAGCGGCATCATCGAGGACGGCTTCCCCGCGGACGCCGCCGACAAGGAGTTCATGGACGTGGACCCCGAGACCGGCCGCGTCATGATCAGCTGGAGCAATTTCACGCCCAACCCC
>DATLBJ010000163.1:0-20293 GCA_035526975.1 Ramlibacter sp. | reverse complement strand
GTTGGAGATGTGCCAGAACCTGTACATGTCAGAAGAGGCGCCGTTCACTTACGACGAAGGACGCGCCCAGCAGATCCGGCCCGTCGTGCGCGAAATGATCCTGGCTGCCCTGGTCACTGCGGAGGCGATCAATGAGCGCTGATGATGTGCGCCGCTTCTTCGCGCCGCTGGCCTGGGTCCGGGGCCGTTGGGTCCACGACGTGTTGCTCGAGGCCGATGCCCGCGGGCACTGGACGCGAATCGCCGAAGGCGCCGGACCGGCCGACCGGACGGACACGACGCTCGACGGGCCCGTGTTGCCGGGGCTCGTGAACGCGCACGGCCACGCATTCCAGCGCGCGATCGTGGGCCTGACGGAGCGCAGCGGCGGCGACGGCGACGACTTCTGGAGCTGGCGCGACCGCATGTACAGCGCCGCGAACCGCATGACGCCGAAGCAGGTGGAAGCAGTAGCCGCATTCCTTTACGCCGAATTGCTGCAGGCCGGCTATACGCACGTCTGCGAGTTCCACTATCTGCACAACGACGTCGACGGCAAGCCCTACGCGAACGCTCTCGAGATGTCGCAAGCCCTCGTTCGCGCAGCGCGGCGCACCGGAATCGGTTTGACGTTGTTGCCCACGCTCTACATGCGCGCGGGCTTCGCAGCCACCGGCCTGCGCGACGACCAGCGGCGCTTCGAATCGAGCGCCCGGTCGATCCTGGACATCGCACAAACAGTGCGCTCCAGCGCCATCGATCCACAACTGATTACCGCCGGCGCCGCGATTCATTCGCTGCGTGCAGTCGACAAGACGGCACTGAAAGAAATCGCCGCCGCCGCGAAAGACATGCCGGTGCATCTGCACATCGCGGAACAACGGCGAGAGGTCGAGGACTGCCTGCTGGAGCATGGCCAGCGCCCGCTCGAATTCCTGATGAACCAGGTGCAGCTGGATGCGCGGTGGAACCTGGTCCACGCCACGCAGTTCACGCGTGACGAGCTGACGGTGTTGCGCGGCACGGGCGCATCGGTCGTCATCTGTCCCAGCACCGAAGCGAATCTCGGCGACGGCATTTTCGAGCTTGCATCGTGGATGGGGCAGAGCGGCAACTGGTCGATCGGCTCGGACAGCCACGTCACGCGCAGCTGGCGCGAGGAATTGCGCCTGCTCGAATACTCGCAGCGCCTGCAATCGCGCACGCGCAACGTCGCTGCATCGGCCGCCGTCATGCAAAGCAGCGCTGCCGCGCTCTTCGAAGGCGCTTTGTTCGGAGGAACGGCTGCGGCCGGATTGCCACTGGGCGGATTGCGCATCGGGGAACGCGCGGACTTCGTCGTCGTCGATCCCAGCGCAGTCGAACTGGCTGGCGTGCCCGACGATCACCTGCTCGATGCATTGGTGTTCTCGTCGCCGGAGTCGCGCTTCTCGCGTGTGTTTGTTGCCGGCGAGGAAGTGCTCGCAGGCGGGGAGCGCGGCGAATTCGAAAGCGGCTTCCGCGCTGCGATGCGCGAACTCTGGCGTTAGCTCCTGCCCAGGAAGGCGCTCGGCGGCTGCCCGATCGCTCCCTTGAACATCGCCGTGAACGCGCTGTCGCTCGAATAGCCGCTGGCCTGCGCGACGTGGCTCACCGGCACGCCGCGCGCGAGCATCGGGAGCGCGTGGGCAAGGATTGCTTGCTGGCGCCACTGCTGGTAGGTCGTGCCGAGCTCGTCGCGAAACAGGCGCGCCATCGTGCGCTCGCTCGCACCAAATTGAGCCGACCATTGCGCGAGCGTCGCACGTTGCGCGGGCTTGTCGAGGACGGCCTCGCACAGCGCGCGCAGCCGCTTGTCGCCCTGCGCATGCGGCATCGGCACGCCCAGTGCGTGCAGGTCGGCATGCGTGATTTCGTCGAGCACCAGCTGGGACAACCGGTGTTCCCTTTCGCGCGGGAGCGGTGAGGCATCGAGCGCACTCACCAGCTCGCGCAACAGCGGCGAGACGACGATCACGCGGCAACCGGACCAGCCCGCGGGCGTCGCGGACGCATCGATGTAGAGCGTGCGGAACTGCGCGGCTTCGAGTACGTGCACGGAATGCCGCGTACCTGGCGCGACCCACACCGCGCGCGAAGGCGGGACGATGTACGTCACTTCATCGTCGGCGGTGAGCTCGCGCTGCGCGGTCACCTGCAGGATGCCGCTCGCGCAATACGCCAGCTGCGACCACGCGTGGCGGTGCGGGTCGAAGTGCGAATCGGCGGCCATCGAACGCGCGCGCACCCGCACCGGCCGATGGCGGGTCGGGCGGAACGCGTCGACGTCCCCGACCGGGGTGCTGTGGGCTTTGCGCGAAGCCATTTGTCCGAATTTAGCAAAAAGCTGGCGTTCCGTCGCATTTCGGAAATCACCGGGAGCACATACGATCCAGTGATGACGACCACGGCCGCCGCGATCCCCGCTTCCAACCTGCGAGCCGACGCCGGCGTGATCGGGCTGGTGGGCCTGGCCCACCTGATCAGCCACTTCAGCCAGCTCATCCTGCCGCCGCTGTTTCCTTGGCTGAAGGAAGCCTTCCACGCGAGCTACACCGAGCTCGGGTTCCTGATGACGATCTTCTTCGTCGTGTCGTGCACGGTGCAGACGGCCTCGGGTTTCCTGGTCGACCGCCTCGGACCGCGTCCCGTGCTCTTTGGGGGGCTCGCGCTGATCGGCGCCGCCGCATTCGGATTCGCTTCGAGCCCCGACTACATCACGATGGCGTTGTGTTCCGTGATCGCGGGCGTGGGCAACGGTGTGTTCCATCCAGTCGACTACACGCTGATCAACCGCAAGGTCAGCGCGCCGCGGCTCGGCCACGCGTACAGCGTGCACGGCATCACGGGCAGCCTGGGATGGGCGTTGGCGCCGGCGGTGGTCGTGCCCCTCGCAATCCAGTTCGGCTGGCGCACGGCGTTGATGGGCGCAGGCACGCTGGCATTCGTGGTCTTGGCGATCGTGTGGTTCATGCGCTCGCATCTCGAACTCCCGGTCGCAGCACCCCGGCACACCGAAACCCATCACGGCGAGAGGACACTCGACTTCCTGCGAATCCCGGCGGTGTGGATGTGCTTCGGGTTTTTCTTCTTTTACGCGATCGTCCTGAGCACGATCCAGGCCTTCGCGCCTGAAGCCGCGCGGCGGCTGCATGACGTCCCGGTTGCGTGGGCGGCGATGTGCCTGACGGTCTACATGATCTGCGCTGCGTCGGGCATGTTGTTCGGCGGCTTCCTCGCATCGGACCCGCAGCGCTGCGAACGCATCGTCGGCGCGGGGTTCGGCATGGCGGCGGCCGTCGCCCTGGTGATCGGCCTCGGCCACCTTCCCGCGATCGCAGTGCCGGTGCTCTTCGGCGCAATGGGTTTCGCCAGCGGCATTGCCGGGCCGTCGCGCGACTTGCTGGTAAAGAAGTCCACGCCGGACAATGCGACGGGACGCGTGTACGGCGTGGTGTATTCGGGCCTGGACATCGGCCAGGCGATCGCCCCGCTGTTCTTCGGCGCGCTGATGGACCACCAGAACTACCGCGGCGTCTGGCTGGGGCTGGTGTTCATGCAGGCCGTGCTGATCACGAGCGCCTTCAACGTGCGCAAGGTGCGCAGGACGGCGGCCGTCCCCGCATGACCGGCGGCGCGCTATCCTTCGGGCCATGTACGCCTCGTACTTCGGACTGAAGCACGAACCCTTCTCGATCGCGCCCGACCCGCATTACCTCTTCATGAGCGAGCGGCACCGCGAGGCGCTCGCACATCTTTTGTACGGCCTGGGTGGCGGCGGCGGTTTCGTGCTGCTGACGGGCGAGATCGGCACCGGCAAGACGACGCTGTGCCGCCTGTTCCTCGAGCAGATCCCCAAGAACTGCAACGTCGCGTACATCTTCAATCCGAGAATGACGGCGCTGGAGATGCTGCAGTCGATGTGCGAAGAGTTCCACATCGCTGTCGCCGCGTCTTCGTCGATGAAGGCTTACGTCGACGCACTGAATGCCTTCCTTCTCGAATCGCACGCCGCCGGACGCAACAACGTGCTCATCATCGACGAGGCCCAGAACCTCGCACCCGAAGTGCTCGAGCAGCTTCGCCTGCTCACGAACCTGGAGACCCGCGAGCGCAAGCTGCTGCAGATCATCCTGATCGGCCAGCCGGAGCTGCGAACGATGCTGCAGCGCCCGGAGCTGGAGCAACTCGCGCAGCGCGTGATCGCGCGCTATCACCTCGATGCACTGACGCCGTCCGAGACCGGGCAATACATCCGCCATCGCATGGACGTCGCGGGCCTGGACCGCCCGTTTCCCTTCGAGTCGCGGGCGGTGCGCCGCATCCACGAAGTCGCGCGCGGAGTGCCCCGGCGCATCAACCTGCTCTGCGATCGCGCGTTGCTGGGCGCCTATGCAAATTCGCGTGCCACGGTCGATCGCAGAACGGTCGACCAGGCAGGCGAAGAAGTTTTCGGGAAGCAAAGCGTCGCCCCACCGGTGCGCCAGCGGACGGCATTGGTGCTGGGGTTGGGCCTTGCGGCGGGAGCGGGCTTGTATGCCGCGGCCACGCGCGTCGCTGAAGACGAAGACCCCGCAAGGCCGGCGGCAATCGCCGCCGCGAAACATCCCATGCGCGTCGCATCCGTTGCAAAGCCGGCGAGCGCGCCGGCCGCGATCACCCAGGCTCCCAAGCTCCTGCAGGTCGAGAACGAGGCGTGGCGCGAACTCGCGTCGATGTGGAAGGTGCAGGTCCCTGACGGCAATGCGTGCGCCGAGCTTGCCAAGCAGCAGCTCGAATGCTTCACGAAGAACCTCAACCTCGCGCTGATCCGCGAACTCGCACGTCCCGGAATCGTGACACTCGATGCGCAGCAGGGCACACCGAGCTATGCGTTGCTGACTGCGCTTACCGCGGACACGGCGACGTTGCGGGCGGGCGGATCGGAACAGACCGTCACGCTTTCGGCGCTGGCGTCGCGCTGGAACGGCGAGTTCGCGACACTGTGGAAAGCTCCCCCGGGCTATGCGCAGCGCGGCACGGTGCAACGCGAAACGGTGGGCTGGATCGAGTCGCAGCTCGCATCCACGGGCGTGAAGGGCGACGCGCCGATGAAGACGCGCCTTCGCACGTTCCAGCTCGCGCATGGACTGCCCGCCGACGGCCAGCCGGGCCCGATGACCTACATGCAACTCAATCGCGCAGGCGGCGCCGACGAGCCGCGTTTGCGCACGCAGAACTGAACTCCCCACCATGTCGTACATCCTCGATGCCCTTCGCAAGGCCGACGCACAGCGCGAGCGCGATGCATCGCGCGGCATCCATGCGCAACCGGGGTCGCCCGGGGCGGGCGACGATTCGTCCGCGATCAAGTCGCGCGCCGTCCAATGGAGTGCAGTGGCCGTTGCAATCGCCGTGATTGCAGGCGCCGGCTGGTACTTCACCCGCAGCAATGCGACTGCGCCGGCACCTGCGCCGGTCACAGCGAACAACTTGCCCCCGGCCACGCCGCTCAGGATGACGCCGCCGCAAGCCGTGGCGAGTGCGATCGTGCCGCCCCCACCGCCCGCGCAGCCGCAGGCCAATACGACGGTGCCGCAGACGCGGGGCATGCCGCAGACGGGCCTTGTTCCCGGTATCTCGACCGACGAACAAGCGAGGCAGGCGAGGGAAGCGGCGTTCTCGCAGGCACGCAACGGGCCGCCCCCGGGCGTTGCACCTCAACCCGCACCCGCCGTCGCGCAAGCACCCGCACCTGCGCCCGTTGCGACCGGCCTTCCGCCGGACGCGCCCAAGATCACGATCAGCGGCGGCGTCTATTCACCGAGCCCCGCACAGCGCATGCTGATCGTGAACGGTCAGGTGTTCAACGAAGGAAGCGAAGTCGCACCCGGCCTCGTCGTCGACAACATCGAGCCGCGCACCGCCATCCTCAAATTCCGCGGCTCGCGCTACACGGTTGCCTATTGACGCTGCGGCGGCTGGAAGATCGACCAGCGGCCGTCCTTGAACAGGTACAGCGCAGACGAGATGCGCGTGCCTCCGCCTCCGGCGTACAGGGCCGCGGCGGAAAAGCGCAGCACTTCGAGCGCGTCGCCGTCATCGGCCGATGCGAAGACGAGCCCGCCCCGTTGCGGGACCGCCGCCACGACGCCCTCCGGATGGTGCTTGACTTGCGCCAGCCAGAATTGCCGGTCGAGAAAATAGCTGCTTGCCAGGTCGGCGTTGCTGCCTTGCACCTGCATCAGGCCACCATTCCACGGCGTTGCGTGCGGCGTTCCGTAGACGCGGCGCAAGTTCGCGATGGCAGTGTCGAGTGCGTGTTCCGGCGTGAGCCCGAGGCGCTCCAGGTCATTCGGCGATGCGCTTTGCAGCGAGTTGCCCGCATCGAACACGAGGCGGATGTGCATGTCGCCGAGGTACTGGTACCAACTGGTCGCAAGCTCGATGCGCCGGCCGTCCGGCAGTTGCGCGGTGACGCGCCCATAGGGCTGCAGGCTCTCGTCGACCTTGTTTTCGCCGAGCGACTCGCGCAGCACGACGATCAGGTTGGTCGCGGAAGTGTCGGTCGCTTCGTCCTTCATCGGATCCGCGAACGCCGACGTGACCGCACATGCGAAGCCCAGGCCAAGCCCGAGCAGGCGCTTGAAAACCACCATGGAGTTCCCCTCGTTGTCATCCCACTCTGCGCCCGATGAAGCGGCGTTGCAACGGCTGCTTACGCGGCGTGCGCAAAATGTCGCAAACGTGTGGCGTCCGGTGCCAAGTATTCCGTTACCGGAGTTGCGCAATTCGGCTTGGTGTGCACATGGGTCATCCGTAGCATCGGCAGCTCTTTCGTTGGCAACCTACTCAGAGGAAGTACCCCATGGCCTTGCAATCTCCCTTCTTCAACAAGCGTGAAGACAACGCGACGACCGCGCGCGGCGCTCCCGCGACCCCGAACGCCGCCGCTGCTTCCGGCGCCGCGACCGGCATCGTCGCGGCCACCGCCGCGCCCACCGCCGCCGCGGCGAACACCGCGGCCGGCAAGGAGGTCGAAAGCAAGCTGACCGTCGGCCCGAACATCAAGCTCAAGGGCGTCGAGATCACCGACTGCGACACGCTCGTGGTCGAAGGCTCGGTTGAAGCCACCATGGATTCCCGCGTGATCCAGATCAGCGAGCGCGGCTCGTTCAAGGGCTCGTGCGAGATCGACATCGCCGAAATTCACGGCCAGTTCGACGGCACCCTGACGGTCCGCCAGAAGCTCACGATCTATTCGACCGGCAAGGTGACGGGCAAGATCCGCTACGGCAAGGTCGTGATCGAAGAGGGCGGCCAGCTCGCCGGCGAGATCGAGTCGGGCACGCGCATCGGCGAGAACAAGAACCTGCGCGTCGCGAACGCCTGATTCAGGTCGCGCTGCGGTGGCGCGCGATGCAGGTGTCGAGCACTTCATCGTGCTCGCGCTGCCACCAGTTCTTCGCGGAGAAGATCTCCACTTCGCTGTAACCGTCGAAGCCCTGCGCTTCGACCCAGCCCCGGATCTGGCGGATGTCGATGACACCGTCGCCCATCATTCCGCGATCCAGCAGCAAGTCGGTCGTGGGCACCATCCAGTCGCACGCATGGAAAGCCAGCAGGCGTTCGCGGCCGGCGCGGGCGATCTGCGATTCGAGCTGCGGGTCCCACCACACGTGATACACGTCGCAGGCGACGCCGAGGGCGCCGCTTCTGGACGGATCGAGCGCATCGCAGATGTCCAGCGCCTGCTCCATCGTGTTGACGCAGGCGCGGTCGGCCGCATACATCGGATGCAGCGGCTCGATCGCCAGCGGCATCGCGACTGATCGCGAGTACTCAAGCAGCTTCGCGATGCCGTCGCGCACTTGCGCACGTGCGAGTGCGATGTCCTTGCTTTCGGGCTTGCCCGCAAGCGCGCCGGGCAGACCGCCCACGACCAGCACGAGGCACTTCGCGTCGAGCTCGCGTGCTTCATCGACCGCGCGGCGGTTGTCGTCGTGCGCTGCGCGCAGGCCTTCCGGAGTGCTCGCGGGAAACATCCCGCCGCGGCAATAGCCCGAGAGCTCGAGTCCGTGCGCCTTTATCAACCTGGAGATCTTCGCGAGGCCAGCCGCCTCGACCTGATCGCGCCAGGGAGAGATCGCGCGGATGCCGCGCTTCGCGCACGCTTCGACGATCTGCGGCAACGGGAGTTCGATGCCGCGGCTCTTGCGGATGGTGGCCGTGTTGATCGACAGCCACCGGTGATCTTGCGAGAAATCCCTCATTCGATTCCGTTGAAAGCGAGCAGCGTCTTCATCCGCTGCACGGCGAGTTCGGGCTTCTCGAGCAGGTTCGCCTTGTCGGCGAGCCGGAACAGCTCGGCGAAGTGCTGCAGCGACCGCGTGCTTTGCTGGCCGCCGACCATCGTGAAGTGCGACTGGTGGCCATTGAGCCACGCCATGAACACGACGCCCGTCTTGTAGAAGCGCGTAGGTGCCTGGAAGATGTGCCGCGACACGGCGACCGTCGGGCCGAGGATCGCGTGGAACTTGTCCGCTTTGCCTTGCGCGAGTTCGCCAAGCGCCGCACTCGCTGCCGGCGCGATCGCGTCGAAGATGCCGAGCAGCGCGTGGCTGCCGCTTTCGATCAGCTCCGCGTAGTTGAAGTCGTCGCCCGTGTACATGCGCACGCCTTGCGGAAGGCGCGCGCGCATCGCGATCTCCTTGTCCTTGTCCAGCAGCGAGATCTTGATGCCGTCGACCTTGCCCGGATTCCCGGCGATGACGTCCAGCGCCGTCTGCATCGCGGTGTCGACGTCATTCGAGCCCCAATAGCCGGCGAGCGCGGGATCGAACATGTCGCCGAGCCAGTGCAGGACGACCGGCTGCTTCGCCTGCGTCAGCACCCGGTCGTACACGCGCTCGTAGTCAGCCGGCGACTTGGCGACTTTCGCGAGAGCGCGGCTCGCCATCACGATCAGCTTGCCGCCGAGTTTCTCGATCGCGGCCATCTGTTCTTCGTAGCCGCGGATCACGTCGTCGACGGACCTGACTTCATCGATGGCAAGGTGGTCGGTGCCGCAGCCGGACGCGACGAGCGCGCCGGGCACGTCACGCGCCGCATCGAGCGATCGCCGGATCAATTCGAGCGACGTGGGCCAATCGAGGCCCATGCCGCGCTGCGCCGTGTCCATCGCTTCCGCGACGCCGAGGCCGAGCGACCACAAGTAGCGGCGGTAGTCGATCGTCGCGTCCCAGTCGACGGCGGCTTGCAGCCACGGGTCGATGGATGCGAGCGGGTCGGCGACGACGTGCGCCGCCGAATAGGCGATGCGGTTGAATTTGCGAAGCCCTTCCTTCGACAGGCTCAGGACAGTCGGACGCTCAGGGCGAACGGGATTTGCGGCGAGCGTGTATGTCTCGAGTCCGCCGCGCGGCGTGGGCAGTTTCAGGGAGAGCGCCATCGCCGCCTCAGACCTGCAGCGCCGGCACGTCGACCCAGCGGCGCTCGTTCCAGCTTTGCAGCGCGGTTTCCACCAGCTGCACGCCCTTCGCGCC
This sequence comes from Ramlibacter sp., assembly GCA_035526975.1. Taxonomy (GTDB): domain Bacteria; phylum Pseudomonadota; class Gammaproteobacteria; order Burkholderiales; family Burkholderiaceae_C; genus Ramlibacter. Next base: position 10,772 of record DATLBJ010000163.1, on the reverse strand, counting down.
TTCGGCCAGCGTCCACTTCCACGGCTCGTTCTCGACAACGTGGCGAATGAAGTGCTCCCACTGGATTTTGAAGCCGTTGTCGTAGAACTGGCTGTCCGGCACTTCCTGCCACTGGTCGTGGAAATTCATCGTCTGCTTGATGTCGGGGTTCCACACAGGGCGCGGCGTGGTGACGCGCGATTGCGCGACGCAGCTTTGCAGGCCCGCAACTGCGGATCCATGCGTGCCGTCGACGTGGAAGGTGACGAGGTCGTCGCGGTGCACGCGCGTGGCCCACGACATGTTCAGCTGCGCGATCACCGGCTCGCCGTTGTGGCCGACGAGTTCGGCTGTCGCGTACGCCGCATCATCCGCAGTCGCGACGTAAGGCTTGCCGTTTTCATCCCAGCGTTGCGGGATGTGCGTCGTGCCGATGCAGGAGATGGACTTCACTTCGCCGAACAGGTTGTCCAGCACGTAGCGCCAGTGGCACATCATGTCCAGGATCATTCCGCCGCCGTCTTCCTTGCGGTAGTTCCAGCTCGGGCGCTGGATCGGCTGCAGGTCGCCTTCGAACACCCAGTAGCCGAACTCGAGGCGCAGCGACAGCATGCGGCCGAAGAAACCGGCACGGCGCAGCATGTCGAGCTTGCGCAGGCCCGGCAGGAACAACTTGTCCTGCACCGCGCCGTTCTTCAGGCCGGATTGCTGCGCGAGGCGCGCGATCTCGACGGCCTCGTTGAGATTGGTCGCGATCGGCTTCTCGCAATACACATGCTTGCCGGCGCGGATCGCTTTCGCGAGAAGTGCGGGGCGCATCTGGGTCGTGCCGGCATCGAAGAAGATCGTGTCGTCGGGGTTCTTCAGCGCCGCGTCGAGTTCGGTGGACCAGCGCTCGATGCCTTGCGATTTCGCGAGCGCGGCGATCTTCTCGGCATTGCGGCCGATGAGGATCGGGTCGGGCATGACCTTGTCACCGTTGGAAAGCATCACGCCGCCTTCCTTGCGGATCGCGACGATCGAGCGAATCAGGTGCTGGTTCATGCCCATGCGTCCCGTGACGCCGTGCATGATGATTCCGAGTCTCCGGGTGGCCATGGATCGCTGCTCCGATTAATTCACTAGATGGTGAATTATATGGAAAACATGGCCGCGAGCAAGACCTGTCCCCGCGCTGTTCAGCTCCGGAGGAGGTAACCCAGGACGACGTCGGCCATGTGCGAAAGCCGCTCGCTTTTCGCCTTCGGCGCCATCAGGTCGCGGCCGAAGATGGCCGAGAGCGTGTAGTTGTTGGAGAGGTAGAAGTACGACAGCCCGGCGATCGATACGTAAAGCTGCACCGGATCGACGCCTCCCCGGAACACGCCGTCGCGCCGGCCGCGCTCGAGGATTTCGCCCAGTGTTTCGATGACCGGCGAATTGAGCTCACGCGCCCGCGGCGACTCCGTCAGGTGCCGCGCCTTGTGCAGGTTGGCACTGTTGAGGAGGGTGAGGAACTCGGGGTGCTCGAGGTAGTAGTTCCATGTGAACTCGATCAGCTTGCGCACGGCTTCGGCCGGCGGCAGGTCCAGCAGGTGGAGCTGTTTTTCATGTTCGCGGATATCGAGGTACGCCTGCTCGAGCACCGCCTCGAACAGCTTCTCCTTGTCTTCGAAGTAGTAGTAGATCAGCCGCTTGTTCACTCCCGCGCGTTCGGCGATGCGGTCGACACGCGCGCCACCCAATCCGAGGTCCGCGAATTCGTCGCGCGCCGCTGCTAGGATGGTGAGCTGCGAGCGGTCGGCATCGCGCTGGCGCTCCTCGGCGGGGGCCGTTTCTCTCGTCATGTGCCCATAATTCACCACACGGTTAATAAAGTCAATATGACGCAGACCTCCCAGATCGCGGGTCACCTCATCGTCGAATGCCTCGTGGAGCAGGGCGTCACGCATGCGTTCGGCGTGCCGGGCGAAAGCTACCTCGCCGTGCTCGACGGCTTCCATGCATACCGCGACCGGATCCAGCTCGTGGTGAACCGGCAGGAGGGTGGCGCGGCGTACATGGCCGAGGCCGCGGGCAAGCTCACCGGGCGGCCCGGCATCTGCTTCGTCACTCGCGGGCCGGGCGCGACGAACGCGTCGATCGGCGTGCACACCGCCTTCCAGGATTCGACTCCGATGGTCTTGTTCGTCGGCGACGTGGCAAGCGACCAGCGCGATCGTGAAGCGTTCCAGGAAGTCGACTACCGCAGCTTCTTCGGCCCCTCGACCGGTGGCATGGCCAAGCGCGTGGAACGCATCGACGATCCCGATCGCATCCCCGAGTACATCGCACGCGCATTTGCGACCGCGATGAACGGCCGGCCCGGCCCGGTGGTGCTCGTGATGCCGGAAGATATGCTCGTGAAGACCACGTCGGCGCGCCCGGTGCCGCGCGTCGAAGCCGTGGAAGCCTGGAGCGATCCCGGCGCGATGCACGCATTGCGCGAACTGCTGGTGCAAGCAAAACAACCATTCGTGATCGCCGGCGGCGGGGGATGGACACCGCAAGCCGCCCAGGCGCTGCAGCGCTTCGCGGAGAACTGGAAGCTGCCCGTGGGCAACGCGTTCCGCTTCCAGGACACGTTCCACAACCATCACGCGCAGTACGCGGGCGACGTGGGCATCGGCATCAATCCGAAGCTTGCCGCGCGCGTGAAGGAGGCCGACCTCATCCTCGCGATCGGACCTCGCCTCGGAGAAATGACAACGAGCGGCTACACGCTGCTCACGCCGCCCAAGCCGAAACAGAAGCTCGTGCACATCCACGCAAGCGCCGAGGAACTCAACCGCGTGTACCACGCTGATCTCGCCATCAACGCGACGATGAATGCGGCGGCACGGTCCCTCGAAGGGCTTGACGCTCCCAAGGATGTGCCGTGGACGGCGTGGACCGAAGCCGCGCATTCGGACTACGAAGCCAACCTCGTTCCGCAAGCGCTTCCCGGTGACATCGACATGCCCGCGATCGTCGGGGCGCTCGAGAAGCATTTGCCAGCGGATGCGGTGCTGACGAACGGCGCGGGCAACTTCGCGAGCTGGGTACATCGCTTCTTCAGGCACCACGGCCTGGCCAAGGGCCACAAGACGCAGCTTGCACCGACGGTCGGTGCGATGGGCTATGGGGTGCCTGCGGGAATCGCGGCAAACATCGTGAGCGGCCGAATCGCGCTCACGATGGCCGGTGACGGCGACTTCCTGATGAACGGGCAGGAGCTCGCGACCGCGGCGCAATACGGCGCGAAGAGCATCATCGTGCTGCTGAACAACGGCATGTACGGCACGATCCGCATGCACCAGGAGCGCGACTACCCCGAGCACGTGTACGGCACGGCACTCGCGAACCCGGACTTCGCGGCGCTGGCGCGTGCGTACGGCTATGCGGGCGTCCGCATCACGAAGACCGCGCAGTTCGAGCCCGAGCTGCTCGCGGCACTCGAACGCAAGCAGGGCACGCTGATCGAAGTGATGCTCGATCCCGAAGTCATCACCACCCGCGGCACGCTGAGCGCAATCCGGCAGAACGCGCTGAAGAAATAAAAAAAGCCGGCTTGCGCCGGCTCTTGTTCAAGCGCAGTTTCCCGCTTACTTGATGTGCTTGCCGATGAGGCCGGCCATCTCGAACATCGAGACCTGGGCCTTGCCGAACACCGCGCGCAGCTTCTCGTCGGAGTTGACCATGCGCTTGTTCACGCTGTCCTGCAGCTTGTTCTTCTTGATGTAGGCCCACAGCTTCGAGACGATCTCCGTGCGGGGCATCGGGCTGTTGCCCACCACTGCCGCGAGGGACGAATCGGGTTGCAGCGGCTTCATGAACGCTGCGTTCGGCGTGCGCTTCTTCGCAGGAGCCTTCGCCTTCTTCGCGGGGGCCTTCTTGGCTGCGGCCTTCTTTGCCGGAGCAGCCTTCTTCGCCGGTGCCTTCTTCGCTGCCGGCTTCTTCGCCGCGGCCTTCTTCGCCGGAGCCTTCTTCGCTGCCGACTTCTTGGCCGGCGCCTTCTTTGCTTTCTTTGCAGTTGCCATGTCTTGATTTCCTTCTAGAAGTTAATTGACCACCATTGGGAGTGCGCCCTCTGGCAGTGCGGATGCTACTGGGAAAAAAACGCGTTTCCAAGGGGAAAAAGCGAATTTTCCCTCTGGCGTTGCTCTTTGTTCACTCTGGGAGGCCGCGGTTTTCCCTCTGAAGATCAGGTCGCGCGATGGGCGATCCGAAGACGACCAGGTAGAGCCACGAGGCGATCGCATCGGCGCGATCGGTGCCGGCACATGCTCACCCAACGCGAGAGAAAACAGCATCAACACCGCGCCGCCGCACACATTTCGCTGGTGAATCCCATGGGCCCGCGTGCGAGCGCAGCTTGGTTGTCGAGAGCACGGACGCCGCTGAAGGAAGCCCGTTCATCCCGGCGAAGGCCGGGATCGTGGGTCACGGCTCACGGGAAATCCGTGCCATCGCCAACGACCCCGGCCTTCGCCGTGACACGCTGTGGCATCGTCGCCAGCACGACGCCCGCGAGTGCCAACGCGAATGCAATCGCCTGCACCCCGGTGAAAGGCTCGCCGAGCACCGCGACGCCGACGGCCGCTGCCGCCACCGGCAACATCACCGTGAAGACGCCGCCTTGCGACGCTGGCACGATCTTCAGGCCGGTCATCCACAGCCATACCGTCCACACGCTCGCAGCGACGGAATAGAACAGCAGCAGCGCCCAGGTGCCGCCATGCACCGTCGAGAAGTCGAAGTGCAGGGCCTGCCACAGGCCGAAAGGCGTCACGAGCAGGAAGCCCCAGAGATTGATGAGCGACGTGATGCGTTTCGGGGCGAGCGCACCGGTGAGCTTCTTTCCGATCACGGCATACGACGCTTCGCACACCACTGCGCCGAAGACGAGCAGGTTGCCGAGCCAATGGCGCGAACCGGGGGCGCCTTCGTCCGTGCCGGCCTTGGCGAACGCCAGCAATGCAATCCCCGCGGCAGCGCAAGCCACCGCGCCCCACACGCGCACGCCAACCTTCTCGCGCAGGAAGAGCCACGAGAGCAACGCAACGACGGCGGGGATCGCGGCCATGATCACACCCGCGGAAACCGCGCTCGTCATGCTCACGCCGAACAGCATGCAGATCGAGAACAGGAAGTTGCCCAGGAACGATTCAAGGAACAGCAGCCGCTTCGTCTGCGGCGACATCGGCAGTTCGTTGAACGGTTTGCGCAGCCAGTGAACCATCGCGAGGCCGCCGATGCCGAAGCGAAGCCACGCAAGCAGGAACACGGGGATCGCAGCGGCGAGCGGTTTCGACAGCGCGACGTAGCTGCCAACCAACGACATCGACACCGCGAGGCAGCCGTATGCCGCCAGGCGCTGGGCCTTCGGGCTCATCGGTAGGACAATGCCGCTGCCATGGACGAGCGCGATCATGCCTGAAGCGATGCGATGCGTTTTCGTATACGGCACGCTGCGGCGTGGCGGGCGCAACGACATCAACCAGCTCACGCCCAGGCCGAAGTACCTCGGCATGGGCGAGGTGAAGGGCACCTTGTTCCATTTCGACTGGTATCCGGGGCTCGCGCTCGGTGGCAACGAGGCCGTCAACGTCGTGGGCGAGGTCTACGAGGTCACGCCGCAACTCGAGCACGTGCTCGACGAGATCGAAGGCATGGAGCCCGGCGACCACAGCGAATACATCAAGCGCGACATGGACGTCCACGTGCAGGGGCAGGCCGTGCGTTGCTTCGTCTACGAGATCAATCCGCAGCGCGTGGCCGACAAGGCGCCGCTTGCACACGGCGACTGGATCCGGTTTCACTCATCGTGAAAGGCGTTTCGTATCGCGAAATCTCCCGATGCTGCGTTGCGCCAAAATTTCTCGATACAAGAAATGATTTTTCATACGGAGAAAAAGTGTCGGTAACCTGTTGATCCAGAAAGATTTTATTTTTGTCTTCTATAAGACACAAGAGCCGCACAAACTCTTCTAGAAGACTTAGAGTTCACTCCAATGAATCGGCAACAACCTGGAGTGAACGACATGGCTTCCTGGACCCAACTGACCCGCGAACAGCAGATCGCCCAGCTCGAGAAGGACTGGGCCGAGAACCCGCGCTGGAAAGGCATCAAGCGCGGCTACAGCGCCGCCGACGTCGTCAAGCTGCGCGGCTCGCTCGACATCGAGCACACGCTGGCGCGCCGCGGCGCCGAAAAACTCTGGTCCCTCGTCAACACCGAGCCGTTCGTGAACACGCTCGGCGCGCTCACGGGGAACCAGGCGATGCAGCAGGTCAAAGCCGGCCTCAAGAGCATCTATCTTTCCGGCTGGCAAGTCGCGGGCGACGCGAACAGCGGCGGCGAGATGTATCCCGACCAGTCGTTGTATCCGGTGGATTCCGTGCCGAAGGTGGTCAAGAAGATCAACAACACGTTCAAGCGCGCGGACGAGATCCAGTGGAGCGAAGGCAAGGCTCCCGGCGACGAGGGCTATATCGATTACTTCGCTCCGATCGTCGCCGATGCTGAAGCGGGCTTCGGCGGCGTGCTCAACGCATTCGAACTGATGAAGTCGATGATCGAAGCGGGCGCCGCCGGCGTGCACTTCGAGGACCAGCTCGCCTCCGTGAAGAAGTGCGGACACATGGGCGGCAAGGTGCTCGTGCCCACGCGCGAAGCGGTGGCCAAACTCGTCGCCGCGCGCCTTGCCGCCGACGTGATGGGCGTGCCCACGATCCTGCTCGCGCGCACCGATGCAGAGGCTGCCGACCTCGTGACGAGCGACGTCGACCCGATCGACCTGCCGTTCTGCACGGGCGAGCGCACGGTGGAAGGTTTCTACCGCACGAAGAAGGGCTTCGACCAGGCCGTGAGCCGCGGGCTTGCGTACGCGGAGTACGCGGACCTGATCTGGTGCGAAACCGGCACGCCGGACCTCAATTTCGCGAAGGCGTACGCCGATGCGATCCACGCGAAATTCCCGGGCAAGCTGCTCGCGTACAACTGCTCGCCGTCGTTCAACTGGAAGAAGAACCTCGACGACGCAACGATCGCCAAATTCCAGAAGGAACTCGGTGCGATGGGCTACAAGTTCCAGTTCATCACGCTCGCGGGCTTCCACAGCCTGAACTACGGAATGTTCGAACTGGCTCACGGTTACGCCCGCAACGGCATGAGCGCCTTCGTCGAAATGCAGCAGAAGGAATTCGCCGCCGCCGACAAGGGATTCACCGCGGTGAAGCACCAGCGCGAGGTGGGCACCGGGTACTTCGACGCGGTGACCACCACGATCGAAGCCAATGCTTCAACGGCCGCCCTCAAGGGGTCGACCGAGGACGAACAATTCTTCGAACACAAGAAGGCAGCGTAAGGTCAGGGAGCGCATCCGGGAGACACAAGGCGCCCTTGGGGTCACACCCAAGGGCGTTTTGCTCTTTGCGCCTTTGGAAGTAGAGTGGTGCCTTCCTTGGAAGCAACGGGGGCGAGGCATGGCCACTGAAGACAAGACGGGCGTCTTTGATGCGAGCAAGCTCAACCAGAAAAAGTGCCCGGACTGCGCGGGCACCGGCGAATTCCGCATCGAAAGCGAGAACATCAACGAGGACTTCGAGGTTGAAAAGCAGATCGTGATCACCGAGTGCCCGACCTGCAACGGCACGGGGTTCGTGACGGCAAGCTAGAATCGAGGCGAGAAAGGGAAATCTGGTTATGACACCGCGAACGCGAACGGAAGGTTCCACCCCCCGCTAGGGCGGGCGAGTCGCGCGTGCATCTTTTCCCATCGAAAGCGCGGCTGCCGGCCGCGCTTTTTTGTTTGCACGAATGCATTTGAAACCCATGATCAACATCACGCTCCCCGACGGCTCCCGGCGCGAGTTCCCCGGGCCCGTCAAAGTGTCCGAGATCGCCGCGTCGATCGGCGCCGGACTCGCGAAGGCCGCGCTTGCCGGCAAGGTCGATGGCAAGGTGGTCGACACGGCCTACACGGTCGACCATGACGCACCCGTTTCCATCATCACGGCGAAGGACCGCGAAGGCCTCGACGTGATCCGCCACTCGACGGCCCACTTGCTCGCGTACGCTGTCAAGGAGCTGTTTCCCGACGCGCAGGTCACGATCGGCCCCGTCATCGAGAACGGCTTCTACTACGACTTCTCGTACAAGCGCCCGTTCACGCTCGAGGACCTCGCGGCGATCGAGAAGCGCATGTCGGAACTCGTTTCGAAGGACGAGCCCGTCACGCGCCGCGTGCTGCCGCGCGACGAAGCGGTGAAGCACTTCAAGGACATCGGCGAGAACTACAAGGCCGAAATCATCGCCAGCATTCCGGCCAACGAAGACGTGTCGCTCTATCGCGAAGGCGCTTTCGAAGACCTGTGCCGGGGCCCGCACGTGCCGTCGACCGGCAAGCTCAGGCACTTCAAGCTGATGAAGGTGGCCGGCGCGTATTGGCGCGGCGACCATCGCAACGAGATGCTCCAGCGCGTCTACGGCACCGCATGGGCGACGAAGGAGGAACTGCAGCAGTACCTCACCATGCTCGAGGAAGCGGAAAAGCGCGACCACCGCCGTCTCGGCCGCGAGCTGGACCTGTATCACATCGACGAAGTCGCTCCCGGTGTCGTGTTCTGGCACCCCAAGGGCTGGGCGATCTGGCAGGTGGTGGAGCAGTACATGCGCCAGGTCTACAAGGACACGGGCTACCAGGAAGTGAAGGGCCCGCAGATCCTCGACCGGTCCCTCTGGGAGAAGACGGGCCACTGGCAGAACTACCGCGAGAACATGTTTACCACCGAGTCGGAGAAGCGCGACTATGCGTTGAAGCCGATGAACTGCCCGGGTCACGTGCTGATCTTCAAGTCGCAGTTGCGCAGCTATCGCGACCTGCCGCTGCGCTACGGCGAGTTCGGCCAATGCCATCGCAACGAACCCTCCGGCGCGCTGCACGGGATCATGCGCGTGCGCGGCTTCACGCAGGATGACGGCCATGCCTTCGTGACCGAGGACCAGATCCTCGACGAATGCGTCGAGTACACGGCGAAGCTGCAGCAGGTCTATCGCGACTTCGGCTTCACGGACATCCTCTACAAGGTGGCGACGAGGCCGGCGAACCGCGTGGGCTCCGACGAGCTTTGGGACAAGGCCGAACATGCCGTGATGGAAGCGCTGCGTCGCTCGGGCGTCGAGTTCCAGGTCTCGCCCGGCGATGGCGCGTTCTACGGGCCGAAGATCGAGTACACGCTGAAGGACGCCATCGGCCGCGAGTGGCAGTGCGGCACCATGCAGGTCGACTTCAACACGGCGGAGCGCCTCGGCGCCGAGTACGTGACCGAGACGAGCGGCCGCGCGCACCCGGTCATGCTCCACCGCGCCATCGTCGGCAGCCTCGAGCGTTTCATCGGCATGCTGGTCGAAAACCACGCCGGCGCGCTGCCGGTTTGGCTCGCCCCGGTGCAGGTGGCCGTGCTCAATATCACGGATTCGCAGGCGGATTACGCCCGGGAAGTCGCCAAAACGCTGCGGAATCAAGGGCTTAGGGTGGACGAGGACCTGCGCAATGAGAAGATTACGTATAAAATACGGGAGCATTCGATGCAAAAGCTGCCCTTCATCCTCGTCGTAGGCGAGAAGGAAAAGGCAGCAGGTGCCGTCGCAGTGCGCGCCCGGGGCAACCAGGACCTCGGTGCGATGCCCCTCGAAGCGTTCATTGAACGCATCGCGAAGGACATCCAGGACAAGGTCTGATTTCGTTTAGTGAATCACGCTTTGCCGGCGCGTCACGCGGCGGTTTCGCTGTTCTGAAAGGGCAGCAGTTTTTGAACAGGATTTGAGACCATCGCTACTGATTTTCGCGACCGCCGCCAACGCGAGGAACGCAAGCACCGCCTGAACCGGGAGATCATGTCCCCGGAAGTCCGCCTGATGGGCCCCGAGAACGAAGCGATGGGGATCGTCAGCCTGCAAGAGGCGCTTCGCATGGCCGGCGAGCTCGACGTGGACCTTGTCGAAATCGCCGCAACTGCAAGCCCTCCCGTCGTCCGGCTGATGGACTACGGCAAGTTCAAGTACCAGGAACAGAAGAAGGCGGCCGAAGCGAAAGCGAAGCAGACGGTCATCGAGATCAAGGAAGTGAAGTTCCGTCCGGGCACGGACGAGGGCGACTACAACATCAAGATGCGCAACATCCGCCGGTTCCTGGCGGAGGGCGACAAGGTGAAGATCACGCTGCGCTTCCGCGGCCGCGAGATCACGCACCAGGAGCTCGGGATGGCGCTGTTGAACAGGATCCGCGATGAACTCGCCGACCTGATCCTGGTGGAGCAGTTCCCGAAGCTCGAAGGACGGCAGATGATCATGATGATTGCGCCGGGCAAGAAGAAGCCCGCCGCGGTCAAGCAGGCCGAAGTGAAGCCGGCGACGCAGCCGGCTCAGGCCTAGAAGAACATCGCTCCGCAAGGGGCTTTGTAGAAGTGGAGGGCGGAAGCTCTGCACTTCAAGAAGTGGCTCGGGGCCATCAAGGCGCGAAGAATCTTCGCGACGCCTCACGAGCACAAAGTGAAGAAGAGAAAGGGGCCACCATGCCCAAGATGAAAACCAAGAGCGGAGCGAAGAAGCGTTTCCGCGTCCGTCCCGGCGGCACCGTCAAGCGCGGCCAGGCCTTCAAGCGTCACATCCTGACCAAGAAGTCCACCAAGAACAAGCGCCACCTGCGCGGCCCCACGGGCGTCCATGAGACCAACATGGGTCACATGGCGGCCATGTTGCCGGGTGCCGGCATCTAACGGACAAGGAGAAA
>DATLBJ010000162.1:0-3180 GCA_035526975.1 Ramlibacter sp. | reverse complement strand
ATCACGGCGCGCTTCATTTCCCGCGCGGTCATGGACCGCCTGCCTTCGCGCATGAAAGCCGGCAGCGCTGCAGAGGAGAAGGTGGCATGAGCCGCCCGGCCGTTCCGGAGGCTCATACCGCAGTCCGGAGGACGGAGGTTTCCGAATGACATACATTGCCAAACCCCGGCTGCACCACCCGACGCTCGAGGTCAACAAGGTCGGCTACACGCGCCGGGATTACGAGGGCAAGATTTCCACGCTGTGCGCGGGATGCGGCCACGATTCAATCTCCGCCGCCATCATCCAGGCGTGCTGGGAGCTCGATATCGAGCCGCACCGCGTCGCAAAGCTCTCGGGCATCGGCTGCAGCTCGAAGACGCCGGATTACTTCCTTGGCGCGTCGCACGGCTTCAACACCGTGCATGGCCGCATGCCTTCCGTGCTGACGGGCGCGAACCTCGCCAATCGTGATCTGCTGTACCTCGGCGTGTCGGGCGACGGCGACTCGGCATCCATCGGCCTCGGCCAGTTCGCCCATGCGATGCGCCGGGGCGTTCGCATGGCCTACATCGTCGAGAACAACGGCGTGTATGGGCTTACGAAGGGCCAGTTCTCGGCGACGGCCGACCAGGGGAGCAAGAGCAAGAAGGGCGCCGTCAACAGCGACAGCCCCGTCGATCTCGTCGGCATGGCGCTGCAGCTCGGGGCCACCTACGTCGGGCGCGGCTTCTCGGGCAACAAGCAGCAGCTTGTGCCGCTCATCAAGGGCGCGCTCACGCACGGCGGTGCGGCGTTCATCGACGTCCTCAGCCCGTGCGTCGCCTTCAACAACCACCCGGGCAGCACCAAGAGCTACGACTACGTGCGCGAGCACAACGAGTCGGTGAGCCGCATCGACTTCATCACGCCGCGCGAGGAAATCGTCAGCGAATACGCGCCCGGCGAGGTCGTCGACGTGCGCCAGCATGACGGCACGATCCTGCGCCTGCGCAGCCTGCACGCGGAATACGATCCGACCAACCGCGCGGCGGCAATGGCGTACATGCAGAAGCATCACGAACGCGGGGAAGTGGTCACGGGACTGCTGTATGTCGATCCACTTGCCACCGACGTGCATACGGCGTTGAATACGTCGGACAAACCGCTGAACAACCTGGCGGCAAGCGAACTGTGCCCGGGCGGGACGGCGCTGGAGAAGATCAACGCCTCGTTGCGTTGAGCGCGAGGAAGGGGTGCATCATGGCTGAGCGCACGGTGTTCCAATCAATGTCGAACAAGCATGTGGTGAGCGTGCCGCCCCAGGCGTCGATCCGCGAAGCGGCGTGCGTGATGACGCGCGCCAGCTGCGGCAGCGTGCTGGTGCTGGAGCCGCCGGACATGATGCTGGGCATCCTGACCGAGCGTGACCTGATGACGCGCGTGCTGGCCAAAGGCGTCGACCCCGAAAATACGACGGTGCGCGAGGTGATGACGCCCAAGCCGATCTGCGTCACGCCGGAGACGCCGGTGTCCGAGGCGATCGTCATCATGATCGAGCGAGGTTTCCGTCACCTGCCCGTCATGACGGCACAGCAGCGGATCCTGGGCGTGTTCTCGGTGCGCGATGCGCTGCCCCGCGAGATCAACAGTGCCCTGGATCTCGCCGCATTCAACGAGCAGGTGAACGACGCGCTGGGTTGAGCGTCGCGAGCCGCTGTTCATTCTCTTTCGCCTCGCGAGCCAGCCGCGCCTTGCGGAACTCGTAGCGTTCCAGCGCCACTCCCGCTTGCGGCAGGGACCATGCGTCCCATCCCGTGAGCGCGCCCGTTTCATTCTCGAGCGAAATGCAATCGACCGGGCAGACCGGAATGCACAACTCGCATCCGGTGCAATACGGCTCGATCACCGTGTGCATGCGCTTGTGCGTGCCGAGGATCGCATCGGTGGGACACACCTCGATGCACAGCGTGCACCCGATGCACCAGTTCTCGTCGATGACCGCCATCGTGCGCGGGCCTTCGGTGCCGTTCGCGGTGTTCAGCGGGAGAGGAGCCAAGCCGGTGATGCTGGCAAGGCGCACGACGCCCTCGGCCCCTCCCGGCGGGCATTGGTTGATCGGCGCGTCACCGGAGGCGATCGCCTCGGCGTAGTGCTCGCAATCCGGGTAGCCGCAGCGCGTGCACTGCGTCTGGGGCAGTGCAGCGTGGATGCGTGCGGCTTGCGGACTCAATTCAGGCCGTGGCCTTGCTCCGGCGTGCGGACTTGTTCGCTGCCGGCTTCGCGCCTTCGTTGTGCTGCAGGATGAAGTCGCGGATCTGCGGGTAGACGATGTCGCGCCACCGGCGGCCGCTGAAGATGCCGTAGTGGCCCGCACCCTTGACCTCGAGGTGCTTCTGCTTCGACTTCGGGATGCCCGTGCACAGCGAGTGCGCGGCCTCGGTCTGGCCCGAGCCTGAGATGTCGTCGAGCTCGCCTTCGACGGTGAACGCCGCGGTGGTCCTGATGTCTTCCGGGCGCACGCGCTCGAGATCGCCGTCCTCGTTGATCACGTCCCACGTGCCGTTCACCAGCGCGAAATCCTGGAACACGATGCGCACCGTCTCCAGGTAGTAGTCCGCGTCCATGTCGAGCACGGCGTTGTACTCGTCGTAGAACTTGCGGTGCGCTTCCGAGCTGGCGTCGTCGCCGCGGATCAGGTTCTTGAAGTAGTCGTAATGCGAGGCCATGTGCCGGTCGGGGTTCATCGCGACGAAGCCCGTGTACTGCAGGAAGCCGGGATACACGCGGCGGCCCGCGCCGGCGAAGTTCGGCGGCACGCGATAGATCACGTTCGTCTCGAACCACTCGTAGCTCTTGTTCATCGCGAGGTTGTTCACCGCTGTGGGCGACTTGCGCGCGTCGATCGGGCCACCCATCATGGTCATCGTGAGCGGCGTCGTTTCACCGCGCGAAGCCATGAGCGACACGGCTGCGAGCACCGGCACCGTCGGCTGGCACACGCTGATCACGTGGCAATTGCCGTACGTCTTCTGCAGGTGGCGGATGAACTCCTCCACGTAATGAACGTAGTCGTCCAGGTGGAACTCGCCCTGGTCCAGCGGCACTCCGCGCGCGTTCTTCCAGTCGGTGATGTAGACCTTGTGGTCCTTGAGCATCGTGCGCACGGTGTCGCGCAGCAGCGTGGCGTAGTGGCCGGAAAGCGGGGCGACGATCAGGACC
>DATLBJ010000161.1:0-3123 GCA_035526975.1 Ramlibacter sp. | reverse complement strand
TTGAATTAAGTTAAGATTTCCGGGGGGTCCAGGTCAAGGCTTGCGCCGTGTACGCACCACGATGGGAGCAAAGGACTCCGCCGCGCCGCTCGGTGGGGCAAGCAGCGCGTGTTGCGACGTAGGTTTGCCGGCTCGGGCGCGCGGCCCAAGGCGCTCGTGCGCGTTCAAGGCGAGCGCCGAGCTTCCCCACCTGCCCGAACTCGCAGGTAGGTGATGCACCAGCCCCGTTCTAGGCACGCGCATGCACCCACATCCTGCAACTCGACCAGATAGGTGGGATCGATGTTCGCCCCACTCGCGTTTACGCGAATGGGCGACGGCGATGCGGCCGAAACAGTCGGGAACAGCGCCTAGACCTCGAGCAGGTCTTTGTCTTTGCGCGCGACGATGGCGTCGACTTCGGCGACGCCCTTCTGGATCAGCTCCTCGACCTTTTTCTGCGAGCGCTCGAGATCGTCCTCGCTGATCTCGCCTTCTTTCTCGAGGTTATCGAGCATGTCCTTGGCGTCGTGGCGCGCCTTGCGGATCGCCACCTTGGTGTCTTCGCCGTTCTTCTTCACGAGCTTCGCGAGCTCTTTGCGGCGTTCTTCGGTGAGCGGCGGCATGGGGATGCGCAGGATCTCGCCGTCGCTTTGCGGGTTGAGGCCCAGCGGAGTTTGCACGATGGCTTTCTCGATGGACTTGAGCTGGGTTTTGTCCCACGGCTTGACCAACAGCATGCGGGCTTCCGGAACGGTGACCGTCGCGAGCTGTGAGATGGGCATCTGCGAGCCATACACTTCGACGCGCACGGACTCGAGCAGCGACGGATGCGCACGACCCGTGCGAATCTTCGTGAGCTCGCGCTTGAGGGCTTCCTGCGCTTTGGCGATGTCCTTTTCGAGCTCGGCGATGACTTCTGCGATCATGGTTCCTCCAGGTTAATCACTGCGGCGGTCGCGAGAGCCGCTCCGCAAGCTACGCGGCTCCCGACCTCCGGCAACTCGGTCATTCGGCCTGGGTTGCAAAGACATCCGCGGCTTCGCTCACGAGCGTGCCGATCGGCTCGCCCAGCACGACGCGCCGGATGTTGCCGCGCGCGCCCAAGGCGAATACGCGGATCGGTAGGTTGTTGTCGCGGCAGAGCGTGACCGCCGTGCCGTCCATCACGCCCATGCGCGCCTGGATGAAGTGATCGTACGAGACGCGACGGAACATGTTGGCGTCGGCGTACTTGTGCGGGTCTTTGTCGAACACACCTTCGACCTTGGTGGCCTTGCACAACATCTCGGCCTGGATCTCCATCGCGCGCAACGCGGCCGCGGTGTCCGTGGAGAAGTAAGGATTGCCGGTGCCGGCCACGAAGATCACCATGCGGCCTTTTTCGAGGTGGCGCACTGCGCGGCGGCGGATGTAAGGCTCGGCGACGCTGCGCACTTCGAGCGCGGTCATCAAGCGCGTGGGGACCGAGTGTTTCTCGAGGGCGTCCTGCAGCGCGATGCCGTTGATCACGGTCGCCAGCATGCCCATGTAGTCGGCGCTCGCGCGGTCCATGCCGGCGGCGCTGCCTTTGAGGCCGCGGAAGATGTTGCCGCCACCGATCACGATCGCGATCTGCGCGCCGAGCGAGTGCACGTCAGCGAGCTCTGCGCTGATGGTCTCGAGGGTCTTGGGTTCGAGCCCAAAACCACCCGGCACACCGCACAGGGCTTCACCGGAAAGTTTTAGGAGGAGTCGCTTGTGCTTTACGCCCATGGGCTACCTTCCGTTGGCGAGCATAACGCCAAACAGTCGCGGTCTGCACCCGCACTGCCGCGATAGCACGGTGATTCCGTGCTCAGTTGGGTTCGGGTTCGAGACGAATGGGCCCGCGGCGGAGCGGCTCCGCGCGGGCCCGGGTGTGTGCGTGTCTCAGCGCGTCCCAACCGGGGCGCGCGAATGCGCTGATCAGGTGCCGGAGATCGCTGCAGCGACGTCGGCCGCGAGATCGCTCTTCTGCTTCTCGATGCCTTCGCCGAGCTCGTAACGCACGAAGCGGCGCACGGCGATCTTCTCGCCGATTTTCGCGCTCAACTGATCCGCGAGCTGCTGGATGGTCTTTTCGCCTTCCACGACCGAGACTTGCTCGACCAGGCAGGTTTCCTGCAGCCACTTGTCGATCTTGCCTTCGATGATTTTGGCCACGACGTCGGCCGGCTTCTTCTTGCCGGTCTGCGCCGCTTCCTCCGCCATCTGGGCTTCGAAGATCTCGCGCTGCTTGACCTTCTGCGCTTCGGGCACGTCTTCGCGCCGCACGAACAGCGGCGTCATCGACGCGATCTGCAGCCCGACCTGATCGGCGAAGGTCTTGAAATCATCGCTGCGCGCGACGAAGTCGGTCTGGCAGTTCACCTCGACCAGCACGCCCAAGCGCGAACCGGCGTGGATGTACGAGTGGATGACGCCCTCAGCGGCGATCGCACCCGCCTTTTTGGCAGCCTTGGCGAGACCCTTCTTCTGGATGTACTCGACGGCCTTTTCGATGTCGGCGCCCGACTCGTTGAGCGCGACCTTGCAATCCATGATGCCTGCGCCGGTACGCTGGCGCAGCTCCTTGACCATTTCCATCGATACGTCGGCCATGGTTCGCTCCTTATCGGTTTATTCTTGGGGTTCGCTGGGCTGCTCGGCCGCAGGCGCAGCAGGCGCACTCGCACCACGATCGGCGTTGCGATCGCGATTGCCACCATCGCGATTGCCACCACCATCGCGATTGCCACCACGGCCGCGCGAGGAGAACTCGACGGCGGGGCCGGGGCCCTGGTTTTCGCGGGAGCCTTGCTGGTAGTCGCGGCGACGGCTCTGACCCTGCATGCAGGCTTCAGCGACCGCGTTCGTGATCAGCTTGATCGAGCGAATCGCGTCGTCGTTGCCCGGGATGATGTACTGGATCAAGTCCGGATCGCAGTTGGTGTCGGTGAGGCCGACGACGGGGATCTTGAGCTTGTTGGCTTCGTTGACCGCGATGTGTTCGTGCTGCGGATCGATCACGAACAGCGCGGCCGGGGGACCGTTCATGTCGCGGATGCCGCCGACGAACTTCGTCAGACGCTCGGCTTCGCGACGCAGGCCGAGGGCCTCTTTCTTCGCGAACGACGCCATCGT
>DATLBJ010000160.1:0-19669 GCA_035526975.1 Ramlibacter sp. | reverse complement strand
TCGGCCGTCTCGCGGCTGTTGAACACGAGCGCCGTGTAGAAGAAGCAGAAGAACACGATCGCACTGGCGTACAGCATGACGTAGATCGGCTGGCCCGGCGTCAGCGAGGCGGCAATGTCCTTGAGCCAGCGCAGGCTGTCCCCTGTCGCGAACCAGCTCACCACCGTGGTGGGCAGCAGGATGATCGACGACGCGAAGATCGGCGGGATCACGCCGGCCATGTTCAGCTTGAGCGGCAAGTGCGACGACTGGCCGCCGTAGACCTTGTTGCCGACCTGGCGGCGCGCGTAGTTCACGAGGATCTTGCGCTGGCCGCGTTCGACGAACACGACGAACCATGTCACCAGGCCCACGAGCGCCACGATGAAGATCGCGATCAGGATGCTCATCGCCCCCGTGCGCACCAGCTCCAGCAAGCCGCCGATTGCGTTCGGCAAGCCCGCGGCGATGCCGGCGAAGATCAGGATCGAGATGCCGTTGCCCAGGCCGCGCTCGGTGATCTGCTCGCCGAGCCACATCAGGAACATCGTGCCGGACACGAGGCTCACGACTGCCGTCATCCGGAAGCCGAAGCCGGGGTTCATCACCAGGCCGGCCGAACCTTCGAGCGCCATGGCGATGCCCAGCGACTGGAAGATTGCCAGGCCCAGCGTGCCGTAGCGCGTGTACTGCGTCACCTTGCGGCGGCCGGCTTCGCCTTCCTTTTTCAGCTGCTCGAACGTCGGCACGACGTAGGTGAGCAGCTGCATGATGATCGAGGCCGAGATGTACGGCATGATCCCCAGGGCGAACACCGTGAAGCGCGACAGCGCCCCGCCCGAGAACATGTTGAACAGCGACAGGATCCCGCCCTGCTGGCCCTTGAACAGCTGCGCGAGCTGGTCGGGGTTGATGCCGGGCACGGGAATGTGCGCGCCAACGCGGTAGACCACGAGCGCGAGCAAAAGGAAGACCAGACGGCGACGCAGGTCGCCGTACTTTCCGGTCTTCGCGATTTGTGCTGCGCTAGTGGCCACTGCTGTCCTTCTTCAACTTCTCGTGCCTTCAGGCGACGGAGCCGCCTGCGGCTTCGATCGCGCTCTTGGCGCCGGCGGTGGCGAGGATGCCCGTGAGCTTGACGGCCGTCTTCAGCTCGCCCGACTTGATCACCTTGACGTTCTTGACCATTTCGCCGACGAGGCCCGCTTGCTTGAGCGTCAGCAGGTCGACTTCGGCCGCACCCAGGCGCTCGAGGGCAGCCAGCGTGACTTCGCCTTTGTACTTGGCCGATTGCGACTTGAAGCCGCGCTTGGGCAGGCGGCGTTGCAGCGGCATCTGGCCGCCTTCGAAGCCGACCTTGTGGAAGCCGCCCGCGCGGGACTTCTGGCCCTTGTGGCCGCGACCCGCGGTCTTGCCCAGGCCCGAGCCGATGCCGCGGCCGACGCGGCGCTTGGCATGCTTGGCGCCTTCTGCAGGCTTGATGTTGTTCAGTTCCATGATCAGAGCACCTTCACCAGGTAATCGATCTTGTTGATCATTCCGCGCACGGCGGGGGTGTCCTGCAGTTCGCTCGTGGAATTGAGCTTGCGCAGGCCGAGGCCGCGCACGGTAGCGCGGTGGTCCGCCTTGCAGCCGATCGGGCTGCGCACCAGCTGGACCTTCACCGTCTTCGCTTGTTCTTGCTTTGCCATGTCTTTGCTCCCGGTCAGGCGAAGATTTCTTCGACCGACTTGCCGCGCTTGGCCGCCACTTCCGACGGCGTCGTGGACTTCTTCAGCGCGTCCAGCGTCGCGCGGACCATGTTGTAGGGGTTGGTCGAACCATGGCTCTTGGCCACGATGTCGGTGATGCCCATGACTTCGAACACCGCTCGCATCGGGCCGCCGGCGATGATGCCCGTACCCTTGGGGGCCGGCGCCATCATCACGCGGGCCGCGCCATGCTGGCCGAACACAGTGTGGTGCAGCGTGCCGCTCTTGAGCGACACCTTGGTCATGTTGCGGCGGGCTTCTTCCATCGCCTTCTGCACGGCAGCGGGCACTTCCTTGGACTTGCCCTTGCCCATGCCGACGCGGCCGTTGCCGTCGCCGACCACGGTGAGCGCGGCGAAGCCGAGGATGCGGCCGCCCTTGACCACCTTGGTCACGCGGTTGACCGCGATCATCTTCTCGCGCAGGCCGTCTTCCGGACCGTCACCCTGCGTCTTGGCTTGAATTCGTGCCATCTTGGGAATCCTTTAGAACTGGAGGCCCGCGGCGCGCGCGGCATCGGCCAGCGCTTTCACGCGGCCGTGGTACGCGAAACCGGAACGATCGAACGCCACACGCTCGACGCCGGCGGCCTTGGCGCGTTCGGCGATCAGCTTGCCGACCTGTTCGGCCGCCGCCTTGTTGCCGCCCTTGCCCGCCGTGCCCAGCGACTTGCGCAGGTCGGCTTGCGAGGTGGACGCGGAGGCCAGCACCTTCGTGCCGTCCTCGGAGATCACCTGCGCGTAGATGTGCAGGTTCGTGCGGTTGACCGTCAGGCGGGCCGTGACCTGCGTCGCGATGCGAATGCGGGTCTGGCGCGCGCGGCGCTGACGTTGGTCTTTTTTGCTCAACATGCGTCAGTCCCCTTATTTCTTCTTCGTTTCCTTGAGCGTGATCTTCTCGTCCGCATAGCGGATGCCCTTGCCCTTGTAGGGCTCGGGCGGGCGCACGGCGCGGATTTCCGCGGCGAGCTGGCCGACGCGCTGGCGGTCGGCGCCCTTGATCACGATCTCGGTCGGGGCCGGCGTGGCCACCGTGATGCCTTGCGGCATTTCAATGCTCACCGGGTGCGAGTAGCCCACCGTGAGCGCGAGCTTGGCGCCCTGGGCCTGGGCCTTGTAGCCCACGCCGACGAGCGTCAGCTTCTTCTCGAAGCCCTTGGTCACGCCCAGCACCATGTTGTTCACCAGCTGGCGCATGGTGCCGCTCATGGCGTTGGCTTCGCGCGATTCGTTGGCCGGCTCGAACGACAGCTTGCCGTCCTTGCTCACCACCTTGACCAGCGCGTTCTGCGCGAGCGACAACTGGCCGCCCGTGCCCTTCACGTTGATCTGGTCTTCCTTGACCTGCACGTCGACGCCCTGCGGGACGGCGACCGGCATTTTTCCGATGCGGGACATTTCCGTTCCTTCCTTAGGCGACGTAGCAGAGGACTTCGCCGCCGACGCCGCTTGCGCGCGCCTTGCGGTCGGTCATCACGCCTTGCGGCGTCGTCACGATCGCAACGCCCAGGCCGTTCTGAACCTGGGGAATGTCGTTGCGGCCCTTGTAGATGCGCAGGCCGGGGCGGCTCACGCGCTCGATGCGCTCGATGACAGGCCGGCCGGCGTAGTACTTGAGCGAGATCTCGAGCTCGCTCTTGTTGCCGTCTTTCTTGACCTGGAAGCCGTCGATGTAGCCCTCGTCCTTCAGGACCTGGGCGATCGCGACCTTGATGTTCGAGGACGGCACGCTCACCGTGGCCTTCGACACCATCTGCGCATTGCGGATGCGCGTCAGCAGGTCGGCAATGGGATCACTCATGCTCATGGAATCTCTCCTCGCCTTACCAGCTGGCCTTGATCACGCCGGGGATGTCGCCACTGAAGGCGAGCTCGCGGATCTTGTTGCGGGCCAGACCGAACTGGCGGAACGTGCCGCGCGGGCGGCCCGTGATGCCGCAGCGGTTGCGCTGGCGGGTCGGGTTCGCGTTGCGGGGCAGCTTCTGGAGCGCCAGGCGCGCGGCAGCGCGCTCCTCGTCGCTCTTCTTGGCATCGTTCGCGATGGACTTGTATTCCTCGTGCCGCTTGGCGTACTTGGAAACGAGTTTGTCGCGCTTGAGTTCGCGTTGGATCAAAGCAGTCTTAGCCACGATGCGCCCTTATTGCTTGAACGGGAAACGGAAGCCGGAAAGAAGCGCCTTGCACTCCTCGTCGGTCTTGGCCGTGGTGGTGATCGAGATGTTCAGGCCGCGAATGGCGTCGACCTTGTCGTACTCGATCTCCGGGAAAATGATCTGTTCCTTGACGCCGATGTTGTAGTTGCCACGGCCGTCGAACGCGCGGGCGGAGATGCCGCGGAAATCGCGCACGCGCGGCAGCGCCACGGTGACGAAACGGTCCAGGAACTCCCACATGCGCGCGCCGCGCAGCGTGACCATCGTGCCGATGGCCTGGCCTTCGCGGATCTTGAATCCGGCGATGGCCTTCTTGGCCTTGGTGACCACGGGCTTCTGGCCGGCGATCTTGGTCAGGTCGCCCACGGCGTGTTCCATCACCTTCTTGTCCGCGACCGCCTCGCTCACGCCCATGTTCAGCGTGATCTTGGTCAGGCGCGGCACCTGCATCGGCGACTTGTAGCCGAACTTCTTGGTCAGCTCGGGCGCGACCTTCTCGCGGTAGTGCTGCTGCAGACGAGCGGGGCCGGCCGGGCTCTGCTCGTGGGCCTGGGTCTCGGCCTTCGCAGCCTTGGGCTGTTTCGGCTCCTTGGCCTGCTTCGGCTCCTGGGCCTGTGCTTTGGCTTTTTCTTGCTTGTCTGCCATGGTCATGCCACCTTGATTTCGTCGCCGCTGGACTTGAACACGCGCGAGCGCGTCCCGTCCTTGTCCAGCTTGATGCCCACGCGGTCGGCCTTGCCGGTCGCCGCGTTGAAGATCGCCACGTTCGACTGGTGGATCGGCATGGCCTTGTCCACGATGCCGCCGGTGGTGCCCTTCATGGGGTTCGGCTTGGTGTGCTTCTTGACGATGTTGATGCCTTCGACGATCACGTGGTCGTCGTCCTTGCGCAGGATCACCTTGCCGCGCTTGCCCTTGTCGCGGCCCGCGATCACGATGACTTCGTCGCCCTTGCGGATCTTGTTCATGCGCGTCCCCTTAGAGAACTTCGGGAGCGAGCGACACGATCTTCATGAAGCGCTCGGTACGCAGTTCACGCGTCACGGGCCCGAAGATGCGGGTGCCGATGGGCTCCAGCTTGTTGTTGAGCAGCACGGCGGCATTGCCGTCGAACTTGATCAGCGAACCGTCGCCCCGGCGGATGCCCTTGGCGGTGCGGACCACCACGGCGCTGTAGACCTCGCCCTTCTTGACGCGGCCGCGCGGCGCAGCTTCCTTGATGCTGACCTTGATGATGTCGCCTACGCTGGCGTAGCGACGCTTGGAACCGCCGAGCACCTTGATGCAAAGAACGGACTTCGCACCGGTGTTGTCGGCGACTTCGAGCCGGGATTCTGTCTGGATCATTTCAAAGTTTTCCCAACTTGCACCCGAAGAAAACGCCTTGCGGCATGTCGATCGGATCAGTCTTGGGCCCGCCGTCCTCGCTGCGACCACCTATGCGGTGCGCGGCAATTCCGTGTGGGGCGAAACGCTCACCCGGTCATGGCAAATGCCTTCGCCGAATGTGCAGAGCCCGCGATTATGGCAGATCGCGAGTGACCCGTCAAACGGGTCCTACAGAGGGTCGAGATATTGGCGCGCGAGTTCCTGGAACTCGGCCACCTTCGGGTCGACGCGCGTTTCCTCCTCAAGGATTTCGCCCACGGCGGGCGCCAGTTCACCGGCGCGGCGGGCGTCAAGGAACAACATGCGGCAGCGCCGGGCGAGGACATCTTCCGCCGTGCGCGCATATTCACTGCGGGCGGCGTACCGCACCATCCCTTCGGTCAGGCCCGGTGCCAGTTCGCGCCGGGCGCCGGGCATGGCGAGCACTTCTGCGGCATCGCTGCCATAGGAATGAAAGCCTTGGGGCTCGGCAATTGACGGCACTTCCGCCCCCGGGAGCGGGGCGCCGATCAGCCGCAAGTTTGTGGTCACTCCCGAGAACGTCCGTGTCACCAGGCCCTTTTGCATGCACTTGGAGAGTACGTCTTCGGCCATCGCGCGGTAGGTCGTCCACTTGCCGCCCGTGACGGTCACCAGACCGGCGCGGCTGACCAGGACAGTGTGTTCGCGACTGAGCGCCTTGGTGTCTTCGCCGTCCTCGCCTTGCGGCTTGACCAGCGGGCGCAAGCCGACCCAGATGCTGCGGGCGTCTTCGCGTTGCGGCGGCCGCGCCAGGTACTTGCCGGCTTCGTTCAGGATGAAGTCGAGCTCCTGGGGGAACGGCAGGGGCTCGCGGGGCAGGTCATGCCGCGGCGTATCGGTGGTGCCAAGGATCACTTTGCCAAGCCACGGCACTCCGAACAGGACTCGCCCATCGGCGGTTTTCGGCACCATCAGCGCGTGGCGGCCGGGCAGGAAATCGCGATCGACCACCAGATGCACGCCTTGGCTCGGGGCCACCATGGGCCGGACGGCGCGGCCGATCGCATCGCCGTCCTGCTGGCGCAGGTCGTCCACCCACACCCCCGCTGCATTGATCACGCACTTGGCGGAGAGTTCGAACGTGGCGCCGGTTTCCTGGTCGCGGCACGCCAATCCCGCGACCTTGCCATCGCGATGCACGAGGCCCGTGGCCGCGCAGTAGTTGACGACGACGGCGCCGCGGCTGGCCGCGGTTCGCGCCAGTGCGAGTGCCAGACGGGCATCGTCGAACTGGCCGTCCCAGTACTTGACGCCGCCCTTCAAGCCTTGCGCCCGCGCAGTGGGGAGCAGGTGCAGCACCTCCGATGCGCGTGCCATGACTTCGGTCGCGCCCAGCCCCGCTTTGCCCGCGAGGACGTCGTAAGCCTTCAGCCCCGCGCCGTACATGGCCATGTCGAACCAGCTGTACGCCGGCACCACGAACGGCAGCGGTTGTGCGAGATGCGGCGCATTGGCGAGCAGCGTCGTGCGCTCGTGCAGCGCTTCGCGCACGAGCGCGATGTTGCCTTGTGCGAGGTAGCGCACGCCGCCATGCACGAGCTTGGTCGCCCGCGAGGACGTGCCTTTGGCGAAGTCGTGGGACTCGACCAGCACGACGGAGTACCCGCGCGCTGCCGCATCGAGTGCGACGCCCAGCCCCGTGGCACCGCCGCCGATGATGGCGATGTCCCAGGTGCGCGCCCTCGAGAGTTCGGAAAATAGGTGACGCCGATCCATGTGCCGCCATTGTCACTAAACTTTGGCCATGGCTTCCAGCAGCGCGGACAGGGGAATCGCTTTCATCGGCGGCGGCAACATGGCCAGCGCCATCATCGGCGGTCTGTTGCGCCATGGAACGAGGCCGGCCGACATCGAGGTCGTTGAGCCCTTCGCCGAGGCGCGCGACAAGTTGAAGGCCCAGCTCGGTGTCCAGGCGCGCGAGCAGGCAGGTGAGGCGCTGGCGCGCGCGGGCCTGGTGGTCTGGGCCGTCAAGCCGCAGACCTTTCGCGAGGCCGCACGGTCCGCGGCGCCGCATGTCGGCCCCGCCTTGCACCTGAGCGTCGCGGCCGGCATCCGCTCCGACAGCATCGCGAACTGGCTGGGCACGCAGCGCATCGTGCGCTCGATGCCCAACACACCCGCACTGGTCGGCAAGGGTATGACGGCGCTGTTCGCACGCGCCGGCGTGAGCGATGAGGACAAGCGCTGGGTCGAACAAGTCATCGCCACGACCGGCGATTTCATCTGGGTCGGCGCCGAGCACGATCTGGACGCGGTCACCGCGATTTCGGGTTCGGGCCCCGCTTACGTTTTCTTCTTCCTCGAAGCGATGACGCAGGCGGGCGTCGAGATGGGCTTGCCGCGCGAGCAGGCCTACAAGCTGGCCGTTGGGACCTTCGCGGGCGCATCCGAGCTTGCGCGTGCATCCGACGATGCGCCCGAAGTGCTGCGCCAGCGCGTCACATCGAAGGGCGGCACCACCTACGCGGCGATCACGTCGATGGAGCAGGACCAGGTCAAGGCGCTGTTCATCAAGGCACTGCACGCAGCGCGCGCTCGCGCGAAAGAACTCGGCGACGAATTCGGTTCGTCATAGCGCATGGCCGGCAACAACGCCGGCGAACATTGTGAACCCCAGCCAGTGATTCAGGCGAAACGCCTTGAAGCAGCCATCGCGCGAACGCCCGCGGATCAATGTGTAATGCCACGCCGCTTGCGCGGCTCCTGCGCCCATCGCAACGGCCAACGCAATCGCGGAAATGCGCGAGGCGAGTACTGCGCCCCACACCAGCAGGTAGATCGCGTATGACGCCATCACCGACGCGACGTCGGCGCGTCCGAGCGTGATCGCGGACGTCTTCATGCCGATGCGCACGTCGTCGTCGCGATCAACCATCGCGTATTCGGTGTCGTAGGCGAGTACCCAGAACAGGTTGCCGAGCAGCAGCAGCCACGCGACGGGCGGAATGCGCGACTGCACGGCGGCGAATGCCATCGGAATGCCGAAACTGAACGCGATGCCCAGCACCGCTTGCGGCATCGAGACGAAGCGCTTCGCATATGGGTACGCGAGCGTCACGGCCAGTGCCACGAATGACCAGGTGACCGCCGTCGCATTCGTCGTCAGCACCAGCGCAAATGCGAGCAAGGCCAGCACCGCGCCCAGCCCCAGCGCCTCCTTCACCGACACTGCACCGCGTGTCACCGGACGCTGCGCCGTGCGCTTCACATGCTTGTCGAACTCGCGATCGGCCACGTCGTTGACGCAGCACCCCGCGCTGCGCATGAGCACCGTGCCCAGCGTGAACACCGCCAGCAGGTGCCAGCCCGGAAAGCCGTGCGCCGCGATCCAAAGAGCGGAAAGCGTAGGCCACAGCAAAAGGAGCCAGCCCGCGGGCCGGTCCCAGCGAACGACATCGAGGTACAGCTTGAACTTTTCGCGGATCACAGCCCGAGCTTGCGCAGGTCGAGCTTGCCGCCGCGCATCGGCGGACACCAGTAGTACGCGCCGTTGATCGGTCTGGAAATCCTGAACATCGCATCGACCACGCCGTCGTCGTGGCCCGCCATGCGCTTCATCTGCGCTTCGAACGCGTAGAACGACCGGCCGAACGCCACGAACATCAGGCCGGCCTGCATGCTCATCATCCACGGCATCGAGCGGCGCAGCACGAAGGCTTCGGGATCGAAGCTCTCTTGCGCGGTGCGCTTCACGTGCGCGTCCTCGGGTGAATCCTCGAGCTCCTCGTTGGTGACGCGGTTGCGGCCGATGTGGTGGTTGGCCAGTTCGTCGGTGAGCTGCTCGAATGCATCGAGGTCGTGCAGCCACTGCTGCACGGCGACGTAACTCGAGCCGTCGTCGGCGATCGCGGCCTTGATTGCAGCGTCGCCTTCGGGGTTTTCCGTGCCGTCCTCGAAGCCGGTGATGTCCTTGCCGTGCGATCCGGTCCATGCGTGGCGGAATGCATCGACCACGTGCCGCACCGCGAAGACCGGCGCGAGCGCCTTCTGCACCTTGCGCGTGAGATGAAGCAGGTCACCGAGGTCCTCGCCGCGCACCCAGCAAAACAACGTACCCGGCGTGGATGGAACCTTCACGCCATCGCGCGACAGGTCGGGGAAGTCGCGCAGTCCTTCCACCTGGACTCCGAGCGCAGTGGCGAGCGAGGGCCCGATGCCGAGCACGACGTCGCTGCCATTGACGAGCGGGCCGAGCCGCGTGAACGCGTCCTTGATCTGCTGCGCCGTCGCATTCGCATCGGAGATCACGAAATTGACATAGCGCGCGATGGGCGGGACGGCGTCGAGAATCCCTGGCTGGTACGGCGTGTCGGGCATTGATTGCTTCTTCAGGATAGTCGCTTCACACCGGGCAGTTCGCACGCGTAGATCGCGTTGCGCAGCGCGGCAATGGCTTCGTAACGCGTGAAGCTGCGGCGCCAGGCGAGCACCACGCGGCGCGTGGGCGGATCGCCATCGAACGGGATGTATTTCACGAAGGTCGGGTCGTCCTTGCGGCGTTTCGGCCGGGTGTCGAGCGCCTCCTTCGGCACCGACAGCCGCGGCACGAGCGTGACGCCCATTCCCGCCGCCACCATGTGCTTGATGGTCTCCAGCGACGAGCCCTCGAAGCTCTTGCGGATGCCTTCCGCGTCGCTCGAGAAGCGCGCGAATTCAGGACACACCTCGAGGACGTGGTCACGAAAGCAATGGCCCGTGCCCAGCAACAGCATCGTTTCGGCCTTGAGCTCTTCGGCCGTGATCGTGCTGCGCGTGGAAAGCGGATGGTTGCTCGGCACGGCGGCCAGGAAAGGCTCGTCGTACAGCTGCGCGATCGCGAGGCCGGTGTCGGGGAACGGCTCGGCCATCACGGCGCAATCGATCTCGCCCGTGCGCAGCATCTCGAGCAGCTTCACGGTGAAGTTCTCCTGCAGCATGAGCGGCATCTGCGGCGTACGCGCGATCGCCTGTCGCACCAGGTCGGGCAGCAGGTACGGGCCGATGGTGTAGATCACGCCCAGGCGCAACGGGCCCGCGAGCGGATCCTTGCCGCGCTTGGCGATCTCCTTGATCGACGCGGCCTGCTCCAGCACGCTTTGCGCCTGCCGCACGATCTCTTCGCCCAGCGGCGTGACCGTCACTTCGTTCGCGCTGCGCTCGAACAGCTTGACTTCGAGCTCATCTTCGAGCTTCTTGATCGCCACCGACAGCGTCGGCTGCGACACGAAGCACGCCTCGGCCGCCTTGCCGAAGTGTTTTTCGCGCGCGACGGCAACGATGTATTTGAGCTCGGTGAGCGTCATGAAGCGTCAAGCTTTGAGGTATTCCGATTTTCCACCCAACCACCGCGCCATGTGCCGCAGGGCCAATTCCGGGGATTGGTCGAGCATCAGCGGCGCGAGCTGGCGAGCCCACTCCAGCAAGGCCGTGTCGGCGGCAAGGTCGGCGAAGCGAAGCAATGGCGCCCCCGATTGGCGGCTGCCCAGGAACTCACCGGGGCCGCGGATCTCGAGGTCGCGCCGCGCGATCTCGAAGCCATCCGCGGTCTCTAGCATCGCTTTCAGCCGCGCCCGCGCGGTCTCGCCCAGCTTGCCGTTCTCACCGGCAGCGTACATCAGCACACAGGCCGAGGCGGCGGCGCCGCGTCCGACGCGCCCGCGCAACTGGTGCAGCTGCGACAGGCCGAAGCGCTCCGCATGCTCGATGACCATCAGCGACGCGTTCGGCACATCCACCCCGACCTCGATCACCGTGGTCGACACCAGTACGCCCATCTGGCCGCCCACGAACAGCGACATCACCGCCTTCTTCTCGGCCACCGGCATGCGCGAATGCAAAAGGCCGACCATCACGCCGGGCAAGGCGCGCGCGAGCGCCTCGTGCGTTTCCGTGGCGTTCGTCAAATCGAGCGCTTCACTCTCTTCGATCAACGGACACACCCAATAGACCTGCCGGCCTTGCCCGAGCTGCGCGCGAATGCGCTCGATGACTTCGTCGCGCCGCGAGTCCGCAATCAGCTTCGTCACGACCGGTGTTCGGCCCGGCGGCAGTTCATCGATCGTCGACACATCGAGGTCGGCGTAGTAACTCATGGCGAGCGTGCGCGGGATCGGCGTGGCCGACATCATCAGCAGGTGAGGCTCTTGTCCGCCTTCATTCATCTTCTGCCGCAACGCGAGCCGCTGTTCGACGCCGAATCGATGCTGCTCGTCGATGACGGCGAGCGCCAGGCGCTTGAACTGGACTTGATCCTGGATCACCGCGTGCGTGCCGACCACCAACGCCGCTTCACCGCTCGCGACGAGCCCCAGCATTTCGGTGCGCTCCTTCTTGCGCTGGCTGCCCGTGAGCCACGCGACGCGCAAGCCTTTCGGCGCGAACAGCGGCTCGAGCCAGCCGATCAATTTGCGGAAATGCTGCTCGGCCAGGATCTCCGTCGGCGCCATCAGCGCACACTGCCAGCCCGCGTCGATCGCGATCGCCGCCGCGAGCGCCGCGACGACCGTCTTGCCGGAACCGACGTCGCCTTGGAGCAGCCGGTGCATCGGCACCGCTCGCGCGAGATCCCTGGCGATCTCTTCGCCGACGCGCCGCTGCGCGCGCGTGAGCTGGAACGGCAACGCGGCCAGCAGCTGTTCATGCAGTCCGCGTGCTTTCGCCGAAAGCCCCGGCGACTTCAGCCGGTCGCGCTCGCGCTTGCTTTGCAACTGCGACAGCTGTTGCGCAAGCAGTTCCTCCGCCTTCAAGCGTTGCCAGGTCGGATGCGAACGATCCTCCAGTGTGGCGAGCGACACATCGGGCGCGGGGTTGTGCAGGAACTGCAGCGACTCCTTCAAGCCCCACACGAGCGGCTTCAACTGCTCCGTCACCCCCGGCGGGAAGGTGTCGGACAGGTCGGCGCGCGCGAGCGCGCCTTGCACCACCTTGCGCAAGTACGACTGCGGCAGGCCGGCGACGGTCGGATACACCGGCGTGAGCGCCGTCGGCAAATCGCCCCCCGCCGATCTGAAAGACGGATGCACCATGTGCCAGCCCAGGAAGCCGCCTTTCACGTCGCCGCGCAAGCGCAGCTTCGAGCCGACCGCCAGTGCCTTCTGTTGTGAGGGATAGAACGAGAAGAAGCGCAGCACGCAGGTGTCCGTGCCGTCGTCGACCGTCACCATCAACTGCCGCCGCGGCCGGTACACGATCTCGCACGCCGTCACCACGGCTTCGATCTGGACCGTGTCGCCCTCTCGCGCGTCGCGCAGCTTCACGATCTGCGTTTCGTCCTCGTAGCGCAGGGGCAAGTGCAGCGCGAGGTCGATGTCGCGCGTGAGCCCCAGCTTGGCGAGGGCTTTCTGCGGACCGGCGGTCGCGGTTGCGGCGGGCATGGGACAATTCTGCCTTCCTCACTTCGCACGGGTCCGTCCGGCCCTGAAGACGATGCGTCAGTACACCCTGGGCGATTTCGATTTCGCCCTTCCCCCCGAGCTCATTGCCCAGCATCCCGCGCCCGAGCGCAGCGCCTCGCGCCTGCTCGATGGCACCGGGGACGATCCGGTCGATCGCACCTTCCGCGATTTGCCGTCGCTGCTCGAAGCGCGCGACCTCATCGTCTTCAACGACACGCAAGTCGTGAAGGCGCGCCTCTTCGGCGGGAAACCGACGGGTGGAAAACTCGAGTTGCTGGTCGAGCGTGTCATCGGTCCGCGCGAGGTCGTCGCGCACATGAAGGTGAGCAAGAAGCCGCCGCCCGGCACCCGATTGGAGATGGAGGGCGGATTCAGCGCCACCCTCGAAGGGCGCTGGCCCGATGGGAAAGGCGCGCTGTTTCGCTTCACCTTCAGCGACGACCCGTTCGCGATCATGGAACAGCATGGCCACGTGCCGCTGCCGCCGTACATCGAGCACGCCGACACGCAGGAAGACGCCTCGCGCTACCAGACCGTGTTCGCCAAAAACCCCGGCGCCGTGGCCGCGCCCACTGCCGCACTTCACTTCGACGACAAGGTGCTCGCCGCGCTCGACGCGCGCGGCATCGGGCGCGCCAGCGTCACGCTGCACGTTGGCGCCGGCACCTTCCAGCCCGTGAAGACGGAAAACATTGCCGAGCACCGCATGCACAGCGAGTGGTACTCGATCCCGCCGGCGACCCTTCGCGCGATCGAGGAAACGCGAACGCGCGGGGGCCGCGTCGTCGCGATCGGCACGACCACCGTGCGCACGCTCGAATCGTGGGCACGCACGCGTGAAACAAGCGGCGACACCTCGATCTTCATCACCCCGGGCTTCGAGTTCCACGTCGTCGATCGGCTCGTGACGAATTTCCACCTGCCGAAGTCCACGCTGCTCATGCTCGTGAGCGCGTTCGCCGGCTACGAGCACGTCACGAAGCTCTATGCTCACGCGGTGCGCGAGCGCTATCGTTTTTTCAGCTATGGCGACGCGATGCTGCTGGCCCGCGAGAGGTGACATGCTCCGATTCGAACTCCTGAAGACCGAGGGCCTCGCACGGCGCGGCCGCCTCACGCTGAATCACGGCGTGGTGGACACGCCGATCTTCATGCCTGTCGGCACCTATGGCACGGTCAAGGGCATGACGCCGCGATCGCTCGAGGAAGCCGGCGCGCAGATCATCCTGGGCAACACCTTCCATCTGTGGATGCGCCCCGGCCTCGACGTGGTGGCGCAGTTCGGCGGGCTGCACGAATTCCAGCGGTGGGACAAGCCGATCCTCACCGACTCGGGCGGCTTCCAGGTGTGGTCGCTGGGCGAGATGCGCAAGATCAGCGAGGAGGGCGTGAAGTTTGCGTCGCCGGTGAACGGCGACAAGCTGTTCCTCACGCCCGAGGTCTCGATGCAGATCCAGGCGGTGTTGAACAGCGACATCGTGATGCAGTTCGACGAATGCACGCCGTACGAAACCAGGGGGCACATGACCACGGAAGCCGAGGCGCGCTTCTCGATGGAGCTGAGCCTGCGCTGGGCGAAGCGCTGCCGGGACGAATTCACGCGCTTGCAAAACCCCAACGCGCTTTTCGGCATCGTGCAGGGCGGCATGTTCGAGCACTTGCGCGATGAGTCGCTCGCCCGGCTTGTCGAGATGGATTTTCCCGGCTATGCGGTCGGCGGCGTGAGCGTGGGAGAGCCCAAGGAAGACATGCTGCGAATCATGGCGCACACGCCGCAGCGCCTGCCCGCCCACAAGCCGCGCTACCTGATGGGCGTCGGCACGCCGGAAGACATCGTCGAGGGCGTGGCGCAGGGCGTGGACATGTTCGACTGCGTGATGCCCACGCGCAATGCGCGCAACGGCCATTTGTTCACGCGCTTCGGGGACCTGAAGATCCGCAATGCGCGGCATCGCAGCGACGAGCGGCCGCTCGACGAATCGTGCACCTGCCATACCTGCGCGAGTGGGTTCTCGCGCGCGTACCTGCATCACCTCGAGCGCTGCGGCGAAATGCTCGCGCCGATGCTGGCGACGATCCACAACGTGCACTACTACCTGAGCCTCGCGCGCGAAATCCGCGAGGCGCTCGACTCAGGCGCCTTTGCACAGTTCAGGCAGCGCTTTGCGCAGGACCGCGTGCGCGGCGTCTGAAGCGCGTCAGAGCGAAACGCGCTCGTTGGCCATCAACGCGCGGCCGAGCGCATTGGGCACGAAGGCGAGGGCGTGGCTGCCCGTCATGAGCACGGTTCCCGTGCTGGTGAGGTTGGCGGTGACGACCGCGCCGGCCACCGCGGTGGTTTGCAGCAGTCCGCGCCCGGTCACCTGCACGTTGATGCGCGTCCCGTCGGAGCCGCGTTCCAGGGTGTACAGGGTCGCGTAGGCGCTTGCTTCGACCGCCGTCACCACGAACACCGCATCCGAACCCGCCAGCGAACCGGTCGCGACCGAGGCGAGCGGCAGCGCCGAAACGTCGCCGAGCACCGACGCTTCGGACTGCGCGCGGGCCGCGCCCGCCACGAATGCCAGCGAAAACGCCGCGGCGAAGAATTGGTGGGTCTTGCTCATGGTGTTGTTCCTTCGGGGGTCGGGTTGTCGATGGGCGGAGTCTGGCCGCCGGGTGCGCTCCCATCCCCCGTATTTCGCTCTTTCGGCCTATGGATGTGCTATTGGTATCGCTTTGTGATACCAATGTACCTTTGGACCGAGGGGCGTATAGTGGGTTGACTTCCTCCCGACGGGTCGGCCGACCTTTTGTGCCTCTTGGCCGACGTAGCGCTCTGATGCGCCGCATGGTTGCTTAGCAATGCACCGTGTGGAGTCAGATATGCCCGTCGAGGCCCTTTTCGCGCAATGGCGCGTCGTTAATCAACAAGCCAATGATGCGGAGCACCGCATCTTTGCGGCAGTGCTCGAGTGCGCACGGGGCACCGGGCCGCCCCCGAGCGACGTCGACCGGGTCAAGGCGACCCAGTTGCGTCACGAGGCCCGAACACTGTTCGCCCGGGCACTGCGTGAAGTCGAGACCCCGGCCCCTGCCGGGCGCACCGGCGTCTTCCCGCCTTCTCCAGCGCGGCCCCAGGCCGAACCGCGAGAAACGAACGACGGCGTGAACGGGTAGGGAGCGACTCGGGTCGGCTCCTCTCGCGGCGCGGGGGGGCCTGGGCTAAAGTGCGACCTTCCCGATGAGCACCACCGCCGACCTCGTCGCCGCCCTGAAAAGGGAACTCAAGTCCGCGCAGATGACGTACGCGCAGCTCGCGCAGGCGCTGGGGATGGCCGAATCGAGCGTCAAGCGCATGCTCGCCAAGGGCGACATGCCGTTGTCGCGCATCGACGCGATCTGCCGCGCACTCAAGCTGGATTTCGCCGAGCTCGCACGCCGCGTGGCCGATGCGCAGCCGCTGCTCACCGAGCTCACGCCGGAGCAGGAGCGCGCGGTCGTCGCCGACAGGAAACTGCTCCTGTGCGCGATCTGCGTGCTGTCGCAGTGGACGGTCGAGCAGATCACCTCGGCCTATCGCATCTCCGAAGCGGAGTGCATCAAGGCCTTCGCGCAGCTCGATCGCATCGGCATCATCGAACTGCGGGCCATGAACCGCTATCGTCTGAAACTCGCGAAGACCTTCCGCTGGCGCCCGAAGGGCCCCGTGATGGACTTCTTTCGCGAGGAGGTGGTGCTCGACTACTACAAGGGCGGCTTCGACAAACCCGGCGAAGGCCTGCTGCTCGTGCATGGCTCCGTGGGGCGCGCGGTGGCGCCGCAGTTCTTCGAACGCTTGCAGCGCGTGGCGCAGGACTTCGCGCAGCAACACCAGGCCGATCAGCGGCTGCCGCAGAAAGAGCTCGAGGGATTCACCTTGCTGCTGGCGATCCGCAGCTGGGAATTCGAGGCGTTTACCCGCCTGAGGCGCTAGTCTTCGTCCAGGGTGCCGGGCCCGGTCTCGAGCACCCGCGACGTGAAGAAGCTGTCCTCGCTGTCCGAAACCCCGCTCTGCGGCGAATCGAACTCGTCCAGCGGCATGTTCCCCGACGCGGTCATCGTCTGCGTGACACGGTCCAGGCGCGGCTCGCGGGTGGGCCGCTGCAGCAGCTTGCGGCACTCGGCGCGCAGCGCGTTGCGCGTGCGGATCCAGAAGTCGGCGCGCCTGGCCTGGCGTGAGCGCTTCTCGGGCGACAGGTCGGTGGCGGCGAGTTTTTCGTCGGCATCGAGCGGCAGGATCACCCAGCCGCGCGGACCGTTGCGCGCGTCGAAGTGGTCCCACAACGCACGGTAACTGTCGAAGATCTTCTCGCCGGCATTGCGGTAGCGCTTGCCGATCCGGTAGGACCAGTGGTGCAGGCGGTGCGCAGTGGGATCGAGCCCGACGAGTTTCAAGCCCCAGTAACGTGCCAGCTCCTGCGCCACGCGTACGAGGAACACCGGCGCCTTCCAGCCTTGCAATGCATGCGCGATCTCCATGGGGCTCACGCGCTGCACGGGGTCGCGCTGTCCGCGCACGCCGCCGATCACGAAACACGGCGTGCCGTCGATGCGGAAGCGGCTGAACGCGAGGACCGCGGCGTCGACCGGCTGCGCCTTGTGCTGCAGCTCGGGCGAGCGGCGCAGCGTCAGCGTGAGCAGCAGTTCGCCCTCGGGGCTTTGCGTCGGCGCCTGCCGCAACAGCAGGCGCATCCATTCGTAGCCGCGCGGCGGCGTGAGCTCCGCGATGACCAAGGGCTCGCCCGATGCAATTTGCGCGAAGGCCGCGGGGTGGAACGCCGACTCGAACCAGTCCATGTGGTCCACCAGCTGGACCACGCGTTCGGAAAATGACGTGCCGCGATTCACATAGGGTCGGATGGCACGCAGGTACTCGCCGGGCAGCTCGCGCACCACTTCGCGCGAGTGCAGCTCGGTCACCACGGACATCCAGCGGCCGAGCGCCTTGCCATCGGCCAGCGTCGCGCGCAGCGCGCGCCAGACGAGCCGCGCGCGGGACGTGCCGCCGCCGCGCGCACTGGACGCCATCGCCCAACGCACGCCTTCCCACAGGCCGGGCAGGCGCGTCGGCGTGCGCGAACGAGCGGACCCGCGCGACGATGAAGCACTAGCGGAAGACAGTGAGCACCCCCGTGTAGCCGTACAAGTGATGCCGCGCGATCTCGCCGCCGGCAAAGAAGCCCACCAGCGGGACGTCGCCGAGTGCGCGGCGGATCACCTGCAACTCGGCACTCGGCCCGCCGAAATGCGGGCCACCGCGGCCCGCGCAACTCACGTACACGGCTCCGGCGATGCGCCGCTCCGGCGTCGGTTCGCCCTGTTCGCTCGAATCGGCCAGGGCAGCGGCGACTGTGTGGCTCATCTCCTGCGGCTCGAGTTCCTCGCGGATCTCGGCGCAGATGCGAACCAGGTCCGCTCGCGCGGCCGTTGCATTGCGTTCGCAAAAGGCCATGCGCATGCCTTCCTCGACACGCTCGGCCACCGCGACGGCGCGTCGGCCGGGATCGAGGCCGATGATGTGGCGCACGCACACGTCGGGGCCGAAGCTGCCGGTGCGACCGATCGCGTCCGTGCCTTCCGTGGTGAGGCCGACCAGCGTGCCGCGCAGTTTCGCCATCGCGGCTTCGGGCTCGTCCAGTGAAATGCCGGTGTCCGCGAGCAAGCGGTCGAGCGCGGGCTCGCCGTCGAGTTCGGTGATGACGTTGGACTTGGCGCCGGTCACGATGCGCTGCTTGGCGATCGGCCGGCACCCTTGCGTGACGCGCGAGACCAGGGCCACGTTTTCCCCGAACGCCACACCCGACATCCCGCCGGAGAACACGCCGCCGGCCGCACCATGCCCGCGGATGTTGCCGTTGCCGCTGACCGCAAACTGCACGGCGCGCGAGCGGCTCGATGCAAGCCCGCCGAACAGGTAGCCCGTTGCCGTGCGGCCGGCCATCTCGACGATGAGGTCCGCGACATCGGGGGTCCGCGAGTCCGCATGCACGAGCGCGGTGAACGGCTCGAAGCCCATGCCGTCGCCGATGCCCAGCGGCGCGACGCCGGAGAACACGCGGTACTGGTCGATGGGCAAGTCGACGAGCAGGAGCGCGAGTGCGGGCTCATCGAAGTATTCGACATTCGATGACGCGATGCCAACGCCCACGGTGCCCGCCCAGTCCGTGACTTCGGGCAATTCGGCACCGAGGTGGTCGAGAATTTCCTGCGCTTCTTCCGCGTAGTGATCGGTGATGTACAGCAGGGCCAGCGTCGGCGCGGATGCGTACTCCGGCAGCGCCATCTGCGCGCGCACCTGGGCCAGCACGAGCCCCGCGGCCATCTGCCACTGCGGATGCGTTGCGTGGCCGAAGGGAAACAACTTCACGCCCATGCCTTCACTGTTTCTTCTTCGCAGGGCGTTTTGCGCCGGCTTTCCTGGCGGCGCCGCCAGCCATGGAGGTCGCGGTCTTCATCGCCTCCTTTGCCATGCCGCTGGCCATGTTCTTCGCCGTGCTCACGGCCGTCTGCGTGGCCGCGTCCCTCATCGCACTGGTCGCGATCTGCTGGAACTGCTGCGTGAGCGCGCCCCACCACTGCATCGGATCGACCACGCCGGCGCCCGATGGCGATGACGCCGCCTTGGGCGCGGCTTTCGGCTTCGCCTTCTTGCGTACGGCCTTGGCGGCCGGGGCTGCGCCGTCGCCGGCCTTTTGCACGCCGCCCATGACGGTATCGGCCGCCTTGAGCTTGAACGCGTTCGCCACGTCGCCCATGTTGAAGTTCATGCCTTTCAGCGTGGCGAGCGTCATCTTCTGCACCTCGAGCGCCTGGATCGTCGCGCCGAGCGCTTTCGAATTCTGGTCGAGCCAGAAATGCACCGCTTTCAATTCGCCGATGCGCTTTTCGAGCTCCTCGACATTGAGCGTGGGCGCGATCCAGCTGGAGAGGTTCGGCATCTGGGGCAACGTCTGCGACGCGCCCTTGGCGATGTTCTGCAGGAA
>DATLBJ010000159.1:0-44763 GCA_035526975.1 Ramlibacter sp. | reverse complement strand
CGGCTTGGGCAGCTTGAAGCGCACGCGCAGGATCAGCGCGCGGCCCGCCAGGCCGAAGTCGCCCTCCTTCGCCGCGTAATGCTTGAAAACCGAGTCGCGATAACCAAACGCGCATTGGCCTGCGTCCAGCGTGAACAGCTGCCCGGTGTGCAGGTCGATGGCGTCGAGCGAATCGAATCGGTCCTGAAGCTCCACACCGTACGCACCCACGTTCTGCACGGGCGTGGCGCCGACCGTCCCCGGGATGAGCGCCAGGTTCTCCAGCCCGGCATGGCCCTGCACGAGCGTCCAGCCGACGAATTCGTGCCAGTTCTCGCCGGCACCGGCTTCGATGATCGTTTCCTTCGCCGTGTCCGCGATGACGCGCCTGCCCATCACCTCGACCTTGAGCACCAGCGGCTTCACGTCGCCGGTGAGCACGATGTTGCTGCCGCCACCCAGCACGAACTTGGGTTCGTCGTGCAGCCGCGGCTCGCGCAGCACCGCGCGCACGTCTTCTTCCGAGCGCACCCGCACCAGCGCGCGCGCCTTGGCGACGATGCCGAAGCTGTTGTGCGCCGCCAGCGAGACGTTGGGCTCCACGATCATGGGAGAATTGTCGCATCCGGGCCGGCAGGCCCGACGGGGAATCCCATGCCGTCATTCGACACTGTCTGCGAACCGAACATGGTCGAGGTCCGCAACGCCGTGGACAACACGGCGAAGGAGATCGCCACGCGCTTCGACTTCAAGGGCACGTCGGCGGGAATCGAGCTGAAAGACAAGGAAGTCACGATCTTCGGCGACGCGGACTTCCAGGTGAACCAGGTCCATGACATCCTCCTGGCGAAGCTGGTGAAGCGCAATGTCGATGTGCGCTTCCTCGAAAAGGGCGACGTGCTGAAGGTGGGCGGCGACAAGGTCAAGCAGCCGGTCAAGGTGCTGAGCGGCATCGAGACGGACGTCGCGAAAAAAATCCAGAAGATGATCAAGGAAAGCAAGCTGAAGGTGCAGGCCCAGATCCAGGGCGACGCCGTGCGGGTGCAAGGCGCCAAGCGCGACGACCTGCAGGCGGCGATGGCGCTGATCCGCAAGGAAGTGCCCGAAGTCCCGCTGACGTTCAACAATTTCCGGGACTGACATGAACAAGATCGCCGCACTCGCACTCTCGATGGCATTCGCGGGCGCGGCGTGCGCGCAAAGCGTGCAGCTGCAAGGCATGCTCGGGAACAAGGCGCTGCTCGTGGTGGACGGCGGCACGCCACGCATCGTCGCCCCGGGGGAGACGGTCAAGGGCGTGAAAGTGCTTTCGACATCGGGCGACCTCGCGGTGGTCGAGGTCGACGGCAAGCGCCAGACCTTGCGCGTGGGCGAGGCGCCGTCGAGCATCGGCGCTTCGGGCAGCGCCCCCGGCAGCGGCAGCAAGATCGTGTTGACCGCGGGCAGCGGCGGGCACTTCATGACGCCGGGCCGCATCAACGGCCAGCAGGTGCAGTTCATGGTCGACACCGGCGCGACCGCGATCGCGATGGGCGAGGCCGAAGCGACTCGCCTGGGCGTGAAGTACAAGGAGGGCCGCGTCGGCATCTCCTCCACTGCGAACGGGCCGGTCACGACCTATGTCGTGAAGCTTGCAAGCGTTCGCGTCGGCGATGTCGAAGTGCGAGAAGTGGACGCGATGGTCGTCCCGGCCTTCATGCCTTACATCCTGCTGGGCAACTCGTTCCTCGGGCGCTTCCAGATGAAGCGCGAGAACGACCTGATGGTGCTGGAGCGCCGCTACTGATGCCGGAATCGGCGCTGGCGCCACTGCGCTCGCCGGTCTTCCGCATGCCGTGGGTCACAGGGCTCGCGGCGAACACGACGTTCCACACCGGCGATGCGCCGCCGATCGTCACGCGCCATCTGCTGGAGCGGTAAGCCACGCGATGGCTTCTTCCTCACCCGAGAAGCTGCGCAGATCCACGCCTTTGCGCTGCGCGACCTTGGGGCTGTTGTAGCTCTCGGGATCGTCCCGCACCAGCGAGGCCAGCTTCGCCACGTGCGCGAGCTTGTCGCCAACGACCTCCCCGATGAAGAACTGGTCGGTGAACGAGAGCCGCCCGGTGACGCCGCGCAGGTCCACCATGACCCTCGCAAGATTGCTTTCGCGCGTTTCCTTCGCTGCCTGCTCGATGAGGTCGAAGTAGTTCTTCAGCGACGGCGGCCCCACCACGTTGTACCGCACGTATTGCGCGTTGCGTTCGATGGAGACGGTGAAAGGCACCGGCCCATCTTAACGCTGGGCCAGGAGGTCCTCGTACTGCGCATGCTTGCGCACGTAGCTGGCGATGTACTCGCAACTGGCGATCACCTTGCGCCCTTTTGCGCGCGCATCGTCGAGCGCGAACTTCGCGATCTTCGAAGCGAGGCCCTGCCCTTCATGCGCAGGGTCGACCTCGGTGTGGATGAGGTCGATCGAATGCCCGTCCTTCACCCGATAGTCGATGCGGGCGGCGAGCCGCCCGTCGACATCGAGTTCATAGCGGTGCCGCTCGGGGTGGTCGGAGATATTGGGGGTGTCGTTGGCCATTGCTCCATCATGCCGCGTCACCACGCCGGCTGCACGATCGCGGCGTCGACGGCTTCCATTCCCTGCGACCACGCAGCTGCCATCGCCACCATGGCCGGCGCCGCATCGAACGGCTTGCCGGTGAATGCGACGCGCGCGCCCTTCAGGATCAGAGATTTGCATGTGGCGGAGATCGCGCGAAAGCAGCGCACCCCCGTATCGCATGGCCGTCCGTGTTCGCCGAGCCACTGGACGTGCGATGCCGCAAGCTCGAATGCCGCGCCCGCCTGCCGCAGCGACGCAAATGCCCATTGGTGATAGTAGGCCAGGCCATGTTCGCGCAGGTTCGACATCTCTTCCTGGAACCGCGGCGCGAACGCTTCGAACGGGTTCGTGCCGGGCCGCCATTTCAGGTGGTGCGCCAGCAGCCGGATTGCGCGCTCGGCCAGGGCGTCCGCACTCCGCCCGGTGCGGCGGTCGACACTGACGAGTTCCGCGAACAAGGGCAGCTGTGGCTGCGTGCGCGGCGCGAACGTCTGCTCGAAATCTTCGTGGCCGAGTTCGAAGTACCCGGCGTTGTGGAAGTAGCCCAGCTTGCGCGCCTGCGTATCGAGCATGCACAGCACGATCGTCGTCTTGGAATGCTGCTTGCGGTAATCGGTGCCTTCCGTGTCGGGAAGCCAGTACGCGTCCACCTCCGTCGCCACCAGGCGCCCGGCGGCAAGGTGCTCGAGCGCATGCATGAGGAGCGGGCGCCACACGGTCAGCTCGTGCACGTCGATGCCGTACAGCTCGCGCAGTTCCAGTGGCGTCGGCTTGAAGAACGTCCACTGGTCCCCGATGAAGTCCGCCGCCAGTGTGTGGCCGAGCAGCGCGAGCGGCTCCAGCCGCAGCGCATGAAGCACCTCGATCCACAGGTCGATGTAGCAGTTCTTCTCGGGCCAGTCCGCCTCGCCGGAATGCAGGGGGTGGCGCGTGTATGCGGCAGCGTCGAGCCCGTCGATCACCTGCAGCCGGGTCATGGCCACAGTTGCTGGCGCACCTCCGCCGGCCACGCCGCGACCTGGAGGCCATGCGTGTTGAGCAGCGCAAGCGCCACGCGTTCGAGCCCGAAACCCAGGCATGCGGTGTGTGCGGTCTCGCCCTCGGCAGTGCGGATGCCGAACTTCCCGCTGAAGTGGTCCTGGTGCCAGTTGAACGAGCACACGGCGGTGGGCCGGTCTTGCGAAATGACCGGTACCAAGATCTCGAATTTCAGCCGCTGGTCCACCTGCTGGGCGGCCATCATCTTGCCCGTGCGGCCGAAGAACGGGTCCGCGGCCACGTCGCTCTTGGCATCGAGGCCGAGGCCCCGCAGCATGGCCAGGCCGCGCTCGAGCCATGCATCGCGCCACGATACGACCTCGTCCGGCGCGCCCATGCGAATGAACTCGCGCATGCGAAACGACTGGAGCCGTGTGGGCTCGTCCGAAGGCTCGTGCCGGAACACCCAGCCGGTGACGGTGATCAAGCGGCCCTTGCCCGGCAGCAGCCCGCTGAAGTTCGGGTACACGGCGTAGCACGCGGCCGGCGCCAGCATCACCTCGGTGGGCTGCAGCATGTCCTCCCAGCTTTCGCCGTCGCGGGCCTTGCGTGCGATCTCGCGCCCTTCCGCGTCGTTGCCGAAGAAGCTGTGAACCGAGCCCGCGAGCTGCGGAAAGTTGTCGAGGTAGCCGAGCTTTTCGATCAGCGTGCGCGGCAGCACCGGCGGGAACTTGAGCTCCTGCGCGCCGTCGTCCTTCGTCTCGCGCGAGACGAAGTCGTTGAAGTGCTGGATGATGTCCTCGAAGACCGTGCCGCGGCCCCACACGCCCTTCACGCCCGAAGGCAACATCAGTTCGTGCGCGATCAGCCCTTCATTCAGGGCTTGCATGTCGTACTGCATCAGGGCTGGTCCTTGTAGACGAGGAGCATCGACGCGCTCTTGGCGTTGATGCGGTCGTTGGAAATCATGATCGACGCCGAGAGCACGTCGCGGTAGTGCCGGCCCAGGCTGAAGGGGCTGTCGTTCTTGTAGCCCAGGATGCCGACGATCTGCAGCGCGCGGTGCACGATCTGCGGCGCGGCTTCGGAACACGAGACCTTCAGGTTGTTCAGGCGCAGCGCCCACCCGATTCCGAGCAGCTCCTCGCGGTCCTGCACATCGTCGAATGCCTTCGCGGCAGCCCACCAAGTCTGCTTCATCGTCTGGAGGTCTTCCCACGCTTCGGCCAGGCGTGAGGCCGTGGGCGGCGTCGTGCCGGGATTGTTCCGCGCCTGCCCCCGCACGAAGTTCGCGGCGCGCGCGACTGCGTCGGACGCAATGCCCCACCACAGCGACGACCACAGGATGTGCGAATACGGCACCATCGTCTGCGCGCTGCTGTCGGCGAATGCGCCGGGGATGACCTGCTGCTCGTCGCCGCTCGATTCGAGCTTGAACCCGGGGCTGCACGTGCCGCGCATGCCCAGCGTGTCCCAGCTGGTGGTCTGCTTGATCGTGCAATCCTCCTTGCGCACCATCACCAGCACCTGGTCGCTCCTGGCTGCTTCGGGATCGCGCCGGCACGTCACGAAGATCGCATCCGCGTGCTGGCAGTACGAGCCCGTGGTTGCGTCCTTGTCCAGCGTGAAGCGGCCGTCGCGGCGTTGGACCGCGCAAATGCTCGAACGCGTGTCGCCAAACGTGCCGTTCTCGGAGGTCATGGACGCGAGCAGCCACTGCTTCCACACCATGTCGCGCAGCCAGTTGCGGAAGAACTCGCTTTCGGTTCCGTGCCGGGCGACGCACGCGAGCTGGCTGTAGTGCATTGCAAGCACCATCCCGCTGGAGCCGCAGGCTTGTGCGAGCGTGGAACACAATTGCGCGAGCTCGGTCATCGAACACCCCGCGCCGCCCAATTCGCGCGGCACGCACGCCGACAACACGCCGGCTTCCCGCAATGCCTCGACGGATTCGGTGGGAAAGCGCGCCTGGGTGTCGACGTGAGGCGCGTTCGGCGCAGCAACTTCCTGCGCGATCCGCTTCACGGAGCTCAACAAGGACGCGAAGTCCTGGCCGGGTCGAACTGCTGTGGCATCCATGGCGTTGGATTGTTGCCCCAAGTCCGCGCGCGGTGGGCCACCGCCCTGTCAGACGACGCCGCGACCTATCGAGGGTGCCAGTGTTGGATGACACGGCAGGCAGATGAATTTCTGTACAACCCCACCTACCGAGCAAGCAGTACCAAAGAAACATGATCCACCCGCCCGACCTTGCAGATTGGGGCCCCGCCGGGAG
This sequence comes from Ramlibacter sp., assembly GCA_035526975.1. Lineage (GTDB taxonomy): Bacteria > Pseudomonadota > Gammaproteobacteria > Burkholderiales > Burkholderiaceae_C > Ramlibacter. The sequence goes on along the minus strand of DATLBJ010000159.1, from coordinate 38,935 downwards.
CCAGTCCCGGCTGGGTTTCGACCTTGCCGAAGTCAGTGGCATTGCCGAGTCGCTGCGCCATTTCGGCCGGCGCTTCACCGACCGCATCTTCACCTCGCGCGAACTCGACTACGCGCTCTCGGGCACCGGCCTCGTGGCCGAGCGGCTCGCTGCGCGCTTTGCCGCCAAGGAAGCTGTGATCAAGGCCTTGTCCCTGTCCGAGGCAGGCGTGGCGTTGAGCGACATCGAGGTGATGAAACTCGCGGATGGGGACTGCACGATCGTGCTTCACGGCGAAGCGAAACGCATCGCCGAGGGCATGGGCGTGCAGCGGATCCTGGTCAGCCTGAGCCACGACGGAAACGTCGCGGGGGCCGTGGTGCATGCGCTGCTCTCAACTCCAATCACTGAAGAAGCATGAACACGACCGTCATCGATTTCGACCCGCAGATCCGCCAGGTGCTGCGCGACCACGGCCGCCTCAACCGCGACGTGGACGAGCTCGGCGCCGACGCCGACCTTTACCAGACCGGCATGACGTCCCACGCCAGCGTGAACGTGATGCTGGCACTGGAAAGCGCATTCGACGTGGAATTCCCCGACCCCATGCTCAAGCGAAGCGTGTTCTCCAGCATCGCTTCGATCCGGCAGGCGCTCGCGGAGCTCACGACCGCCTGAACGCGAATGCCGTTCGCCGCCGAGTGGTCCATCTGCCCCGGCGGATCCGAGCCCGGCGACACCGAACCGCCAGGCGGCGGTTGGATCGCCATCGACACGCCGACGACGGTCGCTGACGCGCTGCGGCAGCGCGGACTCTGGTCGCTCGATGGCCCGCGCCGTGACTTCGACGATGAATGCTGGTGGTTCCGCGCTCGCTTCGATGCGCCGGAGCGTGCCACGTTGCTTCGCTTCGATGGGATCGCGAGCGCCGCCCAGGCCTGGTTGAACGGCGAGCCGATCCTGTCATCGACGAACATGTTCATTGCGCATCGCTGCGATGTCGAAAAACTCATGCGCGCAGCCGGCAATGAGCTGCTCGTTCGCTGCGCTTCGCTCAATGCGCAGCTGAAGGCAAAGCGTGCCCGGCCGCGATGGCGCACCCCCATGGTCACGCAGCAGCAGCTGCGCTGGCAGCGCACGACCTTGCTCGGGCGCACGCCGGGCTGGTCGCCCCCCGCCGCGCCGGTGGGCTTGTGGCGCGACGTGTCCTTCGGCTCGCGCGATCGCATCGATGCACGCGACGTGCGAGTCGATGCACGCGTCGAAGGCAATGCGGGGCTCGTGCGATGCAGAGTCGAAAGCCATCCCAACGCGCGTCTCGAATTGCGGTTGTCGCGCGACGGCCGTGAATGGCGCACTGCTTTCTCGGGAGAAGGCGAACTGCGCATCGACGCGCCCCAGCTGTGGTGGCCCCACACCCACGGCGAGCCGGCGTTGTACGACGCGGCATTGATCATCGAGGGCGGCGCGGAGGTTCCGCTCCCGCCCGTTGGCTTCCGCACCATCGAGGTCGACACATCGGGCGGCGGATTCCACGTTCGCGTGAACGGCGAGGCGGTGTTCTGCCGGGGCGCCGTCTGGATGCCGCTGGACGTCGTGAGCCTGCGCGCATCTGTGCAGCAGTACGAGGCCGCACTCGCACAAGTGAAGGCGGCCGGCATGAACATGTTGCGCGTCGCGGGCATCACCGTCTATGAGGAAGACGGGTTCTACGATGCCTGCGACCGCGCGGGCGTGCTGGTCTGGCAGGAGTTCATGTTCGCCAACATGGACTATCCGCGGGACGACGAGGCCTTCACGGCATCGGTCACCGAGGAAGTGCGCCAGCAGCTCGCGCGCTGGGGATCGCATCCGTGCATCGCCGTCGTGTGCGGCAACAGCGAAGCCGAGCAACAGGCGGCGATGTGGGGTGCCCCGCGCGACAGCTGGGAGCATCCGCTCTTCCACGAAACGATCGCGAACCTGTGCAAGGAACGTGCTGCCTCGTTGCCGTACTGGCCATCGAGCGCACATGGTGGAGCGCTGCCCCAACAACCGGAGACTGGAACCACGTCGTACTACGGCGTGGGCGCGTACCTGCGACCGCTCGAGGATGCACGGCGCAGCGGCTTGAAGTTCGCCACCGAATGTCTCGCCTTTGCGAACATGCCCCCGCCTTCGACGATCGCCCGGATGCCGTACCCCGGCGGATGGAAGGATCGCACGTCACGCGACCTTCTGGCCCCCTGGGACTTCGAGGACGTGCGCGACCACTACCTTGAACAGCTGTTCGAGGTGCATGCGCGCGAACTGCGCGGCACGCAGCTCGATCGCTACCGCGCCCTTTCGCGCGTGGCAACGGCGGAAGTGATGGCCGCGGCATTCAGCGAATGGCGGCGGCCGGGCTCGGCCTGCGGCGGAGCACTGGTGTTGATGCTGCGCGACCTTTGGGCCGGCGCCGGCTGGGGCGTCGTGGATGACCAAGGCGTGCCGAAGGCGTGCTGGCATGCGTTGCGGCGCGTGCTGCAGCCGGTCGCGATGCTGATCACGGACGAAGGCCTGAACGGCCTGCATTTGCATGCCACCAATGAGACGCCACACGCGCAATCGCTGAGGTTGAAGCTCCGCGCATGGCACGACGGGCACGCGCTGGTCGCCAATGCTGAGGCACCGATCGAGCTTGCGCCTCGCGCCAGCCGCACCATCGCCGCGGCATCGCTGCTCGATCACTTCGTCGATTTGAACTGGAGCCACCGCTTCGGGCCACCGCCGTGCGATGTGGTGTCGGCCATGCTCGTGGATGCGCAGGGCCATGCGATCTCGCGCGCACACCATTTTCCTAGTCGGCCCGCGCTGGCGGCGTGTCGGGATATCGGCTTGCAGGCACGCGTGGTCCAGCGGGATAACTTCGCATGTCGGGTCGCCGTGACCGCACAACGATTTGCATACGACGTGAATTTCGAAGTCCAAGGCATGACCGCAGTAGAAGATCATTTCCACCTGGACCCGGGCGACGAAGTCCGCGTCACGCTCCGGGGCACGGCCCGCGCGCATGCGCGTGGCTGGGTGCACGCACTGAACGCGTGCGACCCGGTCGCCATCGAGGGGGAACTCGCATGAGCGGGCGCCCCCTCATCCTCGGCACCCCGGACGGCGATTGCCTCGGATGGTTCCATGCCGCCCGCGGCCCGCGGCGCGATGTGGCCGTCGTGATGTGCCGGCCGCTGGGCTACGAGGCCCTGTGCTCGTACCGCACCTACACGCAGCTTGCGCAGGCACTTTCCGCCACGGGGTTCGACGTGCTGCGCTTCGATTACCACGGCGCCGGCGACTCGTGCGGCAACGACACGGACCCGGACCGCGTCGGTGCCTGGTTGCGCAGCATCGCCGTCGCAATCGATGAGGCACGGCGCATCTCCGGCGCGACCCAAGTCGCCCTCTTCGGCATGCGCCTTGGCGCCACACTCGCCATGGAAAGCGCGCTGCGCCGCGGCGGCGTCGCGAGCCTGATGCTGTGGGCGCCTTGCCCGAGCGGACGCGCCTTCGCGCGCGAGATGCGGGCCGCGTTCGCGAGCCAGCGCCACGAGGGCCTCCAGACCGAAGGCGGCGTCGAAGCCCTGGGCACGTTCTTCACCAGCGAAACACTGGTCGCCCTGGATGGGCTGGCACCGGACCGCGCGGACGTGGCGCCCGCGCCGCGCATTCTCGTGATCGCACGCGATGACCTGCCGGGCGAAGGTCCGCTGCCGGCACGGCTGGCGAAGCTCGGCGCGGAGGTGACCTCAACGGTGTGGCCGGGCTACGCGGACATGATGGCGGAGCCGCACGATGCGAAGCTTACGCCGGACACGCTGGACTCGATCACCCAGTGGCTGTGCTCGGTGCATCCGGTACAGGACGTACAGCCCGTCCATGACTCGCTGCCCTGGCCCGCCGCGTGGCGGATGGGCAATGTCGTCGAGTCGGCGATATCGTTCGGGCCGGCGCGCGAATTGTTCGGCGTGATGTCGCAGCCGTCGATGCCGCCTCGCAGCGCCAAGAGCGACTCCGCAGTGGTGTTGTTGAACGTTGGCGGCAATTACCGCGTCGGGCCCAACCGGGTGTACGTCAAGGTTGCGCGCGATCTCGCGGCCGCCGGTTATCGGGTGCTGCGAATGGACGTCGGCGGCGTCGGCGACAGCCGCATCGAGGACGGGTTCTCCCCGGACCAGATGTACCGGGACTATGCCACCACGGACGTGAGCGCGGCGATCGACATGCTGGTCGAGCGTGGCTGCTCGCGCGTCTTCCTGCTTGGCATCTGCTCGGGTGCGTACCTCGCATTCCAGACTGCGCTGAAGGACCCTCGCGTGAGCGGGCAGATGATCATCAATGCGCGCCTGCTCGAATGGGACACCGAAAAGAACGGGCCATGGCAGGCTTCGATGCAGCAGTACTACAAGTCGACGCGCTACTACAAACAGGCCTTGCTTCGCACCGATGTGTACCGCCGCGTGCTGCGTGGCGAAGTCAACGTGCGCGGCATTGCGCTTCGCCTGCTCGACCTTGCGCGCGCAAGGCTGCGCCGGATCGCCGACCGCGTGCTGGGGCGCGCGCCGCAGGAAGGGGTGCTGGCCAAGATGAAGCACCTGGCTTCGCGCGGCGTCGACACCCTCGTTGCGATGTCCGAGCAGGATGACGGCCTCGACTATGTCGAATTCCACCTCGGCAGCGGCGGCGCGCGGATGCGTGGGCATTCGAACTTCCGCATGGTGCTGGTCGAACATGCGGACCACACTTTTTCCACCGTGGCGAGCCAGCGCGCGCTGCTCCACGTGCTGCGTGAGCACCTCGACGAAATCCATGAGCCCTCCAAGGCCGAGCCGTCCGTGATTGCCCAGCCGGTCGCAACAACTTGACTCGGATGATTCGCGCGGCATCAAGCGTTTGAAGCGCCGCGTTCCTACACTGGGCCGCATGCGCTATTCCCCCGAAGAGCATGACGCGTTTGCGCGGGCGTTCAACCGCGACAGCCTGGTGGTGCTGAAGAATCACTTCCCTCGCGACAAGCTCGCGCGCTGGCGCGAAGCGTTCGAGCCGCTCTTCCGGCGGCAGATGGAACGCGACAAGGACGACCCCAACCGTGGTGCGCAGCGCTTCTACGTCACGCTGCCGTTCAAGGACCTCTTTGCCGATCCCGCGATCTATGCCGACCCGGATGTGCTGGCGATCGTCGAGCGCGTCGCGGGTCCGGACCCCGTCTTGTGCCAGCTTGCATCCGACACGCCGATGAAGGGCTCCGATTACCAGGAGTGGCACGCGGACACGCCGCTGCTCTTCCCGGAGACGCGCGACAACGACACGCCGTCGTTCCAGCTTGCCGTCAACTTCGCGCTGTGCGATGTCAACGACGACAACGGGCCGTTCGAGACGACGCACGGCACGCATCGCATGGACAAGGCCAAGGCGCTGGAGGGCATCCGCAACGGCACCATTGCGCCCCACCGCTATGCAATGAAGATGGGCGACGTGATGATCCGCGACGTGCGTGCCGTGCATCGCGGCACGCCGAACAAGACCGGTGAACCGCGGCCGATGGTGGTGCTCGGCTACAGCCGGCGCTGGCTGTACCGGCCCGAAGTGAACATCAGGGTGCCGCAGAGCTCGTGGGACGAGTTGCCGCCCATCGGCCGCAAGCTCCTGCGCTTCAACCCCGTGGTGCCCGACGACCAGCTCGAACAGGAGACGGAGAGTTATCGTGTCTTTGCCTACTGAAGCCCTCACCGACGCATTGCTGCAGATGTCGGCCGGCGAGCTGCGCGTCGCCATCACACCGGACGTCGGCGGATCGATCGCCAGCTTTCGCACCGAACGCAAGGGCGGCGCGATCGACTGGCTGCGCCCCGCGAGCGAGGAAGGCCTTGCCGCGCGCAATCCACTGGCGATGGCGAGCTTCCCGCTGGTGCCGTTCTGCAACCGAATCCGCAACGGGCGCGCGATCTTCGAAGGACGCGAGATCCGCTTTCCGCCGAATCATCCCGCGGAACAATCGCCGCATCCTCTGCACGGCATTGGCTGGCAGTTGCCCTGGCACGTGGCCTCCGCAAGCCACGACGAGGTGCGGTTGTTCCTGCGCATGACCGCCAGCCGCGCGTGGCCATGGAGTTTTTCTTCGACGTTGCGCTATCACCTGACCGCATCGCGGCTCGAGGTCGAGATCGCGATCACCAATGACGACTCGGCGCCGATGCCGGCGGGCATCGGCCATCACCCCTACTTTCCATGGACCCCCGGCACGCGCATCACGAGCCCTTGCACAGCGATGTGGAAGGGCGATGCCGAAGCAATGCCCACGGGCATCGAAGAGACCGAGGCCGTGCGCAAACTGCGCGAGGGCACCGAACTGCGCGACCTCGAACTGGACAACAACTTCACCGGCTGGCAGCACCGCACGCTCATCGAATGGCCCGCGAGCGCGGCGGGGCCCGAGCGGATGATCGTGATGGAAGCGCAGCCGCCGCTCGACTATTTCGTCCTGTACTGCCCGCACCAGTACGACTTCTTCTGTGCCGAACCTGTGAGCCAATGCACCGACTGGCTCAACATGATCCCCCGCTACGGGCAACGCCTGCTCGGCGGCGCGCGCGTCGAACCCGGCGGCACCTTGAATGCGCGGTTTGCGCTGACACCGCACGCGGGATGACCGCCGCATGATGGGCTCATGGCCCAAACCCGCATCGGAATCGTCGTCGGAAGCCTGCGCAAGGACTCCATCAATCGCAAACTCGCACTCGCGCTGGAAACGCTCGCGCCGCAGGACTGGCAACTGCGCCACCTGCGAATCGACGACCTGCCGCTGTACGACCAGGACCAGGACAGCACCCCGGCCGAAAGCGTGAAGCGCCTCAAGGGCGAAATCATGCAGTGCGCCGGCATCATTTTCGTCACGCCGGAATACAACCGCTCGATTCCCGGTGTGCTCAAGAATGCAATCGATCATGCGTCGCGGCCGTACGGCCAGAGTGCGTGGGCCGGCAAGCCCGCGGGGGTGATCGGCACATCGGGCGGCGCCATCGGCACCGCGCTCGCGCAACAGCACCTGCGCAATGTCCTCGCGTACCTCGACATGCCGACGATGAACCAGCCCGAAGCCTTCATCCAGTTCAAGCCGGACTTGATCGACGCCCAGGGAAACATCACCGCCGACGCGACGAAGCAGTTCCTGCAGAAGTGGATGGACAGTTACGCGGCGTGGGTGCGGCGGCAAACCCCACAGTTGGCCCAGCGCGTCGCGGAGCCGGCCTGATTACTTCTTCTTCGCGCCGAGTTTCGATTCCTTGCCCTGCAGCAGCCGCGAGATGTTCTCTCGGTGGCGCCATGCCAGGAACATTGCCATCACGAACAGCGCCATGGCGATGCGCGCGTCGGCGTACCACGCGACACCGTGCGCGATCAGGTAATACACCGGTGCGAACGCGGCACTCACGAGAGACGCGAGCGACGAGTAGCGAAAGAAGATCGCGATGATGATCCACGTCAGGCCCGTGCCGACGCCGAGCAGCCACTCGATGCCGAACACCACGCCGATGAACGTTGCGACGCCCTTGCCGCCCTTGAACTTGAAGAAGACCGGGTAGAGGTGCCCGAGGAACGCGGCGACCGCGACGAGCGCGATCGTCGTGTCCTCCAGGCCGTAGGGCTCGCCATAATGCTTGACGAGGAATACCGGGATGAATCCCTTCAGCCCATCGAGCAGCAAGGTGACTGCCGCGGCAGCCTTGTTGCCGGAACGCAGCACGTTCGTGGCGCCGGGGTTCTTGCTGCCGAAAGTGCGCGGGTCGGACAGGCCCATCAAGCGGCTCACGATGATTGCGAATGCCAGCGAGCCGAACAGGTACGCGGCGATGACGGCCCCGGTCGAATAGGCGTAGCTCATCCGCCTATTCTGCCAGTGCGCAGTTCACCGGCTTCGCACCGAACTGAGCAGCGCAGTTGCGGGCGTTTCGCTGACATGTTCCTTGCGGGCCATGCCTCCATTGTCATTGCGGCCTCGAGCCGCAATGACAAAAGGATCAGATCGCGGGGTCGCGGATCTCCCAGCGGATCTTGTCGATTTCCGCAAGAAGTTCGGGCGACAGCCGGGTGCCCCACGCGTCGAGGTCTTCGTCGAGTTGGGCTTGGGTCGTCACGCCAATGATGGTGCTGGCCACCTGCCACTTCGTGTAGCACCACGCGAGCGCCATGCGTGTGGGCGTCATGCCGTGCTTGCGCGCCAGCGCGTTGTAGCGGCGCGCGGCCGCGAGCGCTTCCGGGCGGCCCCAGCGCTGCTTGCGCACGGACTCGAACTTGCCGATGCGCGCTTCGCGCGGCGTGTTCGGGCCGTCGATGCCGCTCTCGTCGTACTTGCCCGTCAGCAGCCCGAATGCGAGCGGCGAATAAGGGATGAGCGAGACGCCGAGGCGATGCATCGTCTCGTCCAGGCCGTTCTCGAGCGAGCGGTTCACGAGGTTGAAGGCGTTCTGCACCGTCTGCACGCGCGGCAGGTTGTGCTGTTCGGCGAGCTTCACGAATTCGTGCACGCCGTACGGCGTTTCGTTCGACAAGCCGATGTAGCGCACCTTGCCCTGCTTGACGAGCTTGTCGAGCGCTTCGAGCTGTTCGAGGATGGACGTCTGCGTGCGCTCCTTGGCCGGGTCGTAGTACATGGTGCCGAAAGCAGGCACGGTGCGCTCCGGCCAGTGGATCTGGTAGAGATCGATCACGTCGGTCTTCAGCTGGCGCAGCGACTTCTCGCAGGAATTCATGATGTCTGGCGCCGTCAGGCCTTCGCCTTCGCGCACCCACGGCATGCCGCGCGATGGACCCGCAACCTTGGTGGCGAGCACGACCTTCTGGCGCAGGCCCGGGTTCTTCTGGAACCAGTGGCCCATGATCGTTTCGGTGGCGCCAAACGTTTCCTTGCGCGCGGGCACTGCATACATCTCTGCCGTGTCGATGAAGTTCACGCCCCGCTCGACGGCGTGCGACATGATGGCGTGCGAAGCGGGCTCATCCACTTGCTCGCCGAAGGTCATGGTGCCCAGGCAGATGGGCGTGACGTGAAGTGTGCTGGTCCCCAGCTGGATCTTTTGCATGCCATCATCTTAGCCATGCCCGAAGGCCCTTCGATCGTCATCCTCAGGGAAGAAGCTTCGGGGTTTCTCGGCAAGACGATCGAGCGCGTGTCCGGCAACACGACCATCGAGAAGGAGCGCCTGGCCGGGCAGCGGATCGAGGCACTGCGCAGCTGGGGAAAGCATTTCCTTGTCGAGATGGACGTGGACTTCTCGCTGCGCGTACACTTCATGCTGTTCGGCAGCTACCGCATCAACGAAGGCAAGAGCTGGGCGACACCGCGCCTTTCGCTGGAGTTCGCCAATGGCGTGTTGAACCTCTACACGTGTTCGGTCCGTTTCATCGAAGTGCCGCTGGACTTGATGTACGACTGGCGTGCGGATGTGATGTCGGACCAGTGGGACCCGAAGCTCGCGCTCTCACGCATCCGTGCGCAACCGGACATGCTCGCATGTGATGCATTGCTGGACCAGGATATCTTTGCCGGCGTGGGCAACATCATCAAGAACGAGGTGCTGTTCCGCATCCATGTGCATCCGCTGTCGACGATCGGCGCCATGCCCGCGGCGAAGCAAAGGGAACTGGTGAAGGAAGCGCGCCAGTACAGCTTCGATTTCTACGAATGGAAGAAGCAGTACGTGCTGAAGAAGCACTGGCTGGCGCACACGAAGCGGACCTGCCCGCGGTGCAACGTGCATCTGTTGAAGGCCCATTTGGGGAAAACGCAGCGCCGCTCGTTCTGGTGCGAACGGTGTCAGGTCAGATACTGAACTGTCACCCCGGGGCTTGACCCGGGGTCGTGGGCATTCGAGCGCCAACGATCCCGGATCGAGTCCGGGATGACAAATCCTAGTGCTTCTTCGCCAGGATCTTCTCGATGTCGTCCATGATCGAGTTCATCCGCGCCGCGATCGCCTTGTAGGGCTCGGGGCTTGCGAGATCAACACCCGCAGTCTTCACCAGCTCGTACGGATAGTCCGAGCTTCCGGCCTTCAGCAGCGTGATGTACTTTTCGAGCGCGCCGGGTTGCTTTGCGACGATGCGCTGCGCGAACAGCGAGCTCGCGGCGATCGACGTGGCGTACTGGTACACGTAGTAGTTGTAATAGAAGTGCGGGATGAACTGCCATTCCACGCAGTAGGCATCGTCGACCTTCAGCACGCCCTGGGCATCGCCGTGATAGCGCTTGAGGATGTCGCAATACGTCTTCGTCAGCGCTTCGCCCGTGAGCGCCTCGCCGGCGTCGGCTTTCTTGTGCACCGTGCGCTCGAACTCCGCGAACATCGCCTGGCGGAAGTACGTGGCCCGCAGCCCTTCGAGCGCGGAACCCAGGTAGAACAGCCGCTCGTCGTCGTTCTTCGCGATCTTGAGCATGTGGTCCAGCAGCAGTTCCTCGTTGAACGTGGACGCGATTTCCGCGATGAACGTGGCGTACTGCGACGTGACGAACGGCTGGTGCGTATTGCTCAGGTGCGAGTGCATCGCATGGCCCATCTCGTGGGCGATGGTCGTGAGCGCTTCGTAGTCGTCGTTGTGATTCAGGAGCACGTACGGGTGCACGTCGTAGGCCGAGCCCGCCATGTGCGCGCCGGACTGCTTGCCCTTGCGCGGGTACACGTCCATCCAGCGTTCGTCGAAGCCCTTCTTCATCACCGAGACGTATTCGGGGCCCAGCGGCGCCACCGCGTCGAGCACGGTCTTCTTCGAATCGTCGATCGGGAACTTGAGGTCGCTCTTGACCAGCGGCGGATAGATGTCGTAGTAGCGCATCTCCGTCACGCCCAGCATCTTTGCGCGCAACTTGAAGTAGCGGTGGAGCGTCGGCAGGTTGGCATTGCTCTGCGCGATCAGCGTGTCCATGATCGCGACCGGCACGCGGTTGCGGTCCACCGACGCCGTGATCGAATCGGGATAACGCCGCGCCTTCGCGAACGTCATGTCCTCCTTCAGCTGCGAGTACAGCATGATCCCGAAGGTGCGCTCATACGTCTTGAGCGCCGCGAAGAACGCATCCATCACCAGCTTGCGGTCGTCGCGATTCGGCACCTGCCGGTACTTCTCGTACATCGGCTGGTCGACGGTGACTTCCTCCCCGGTCGACAGCTTCACCTTCGGCCACGGAATCTCGGCGTTGGTCAGTGTCGTGTGGATGCTGTAGCCGGTGCCGCCGATCAGGCCGAAGCTTGCGAGCAACTGTTCGCCGTTCTTGTCGAGCGTATGGCTGGCCATGCGCAGCACGTCGTCCAGCGGGTGCTTGTAGATGCGCAGCGACTTGTCCTGCGCGAGGAAGGCGTCGATGCGCTTGCGGCCGACCTTGAGCAGCTCGGGGTTGACGAACGATTCGGTCTCGCCCAGCTTCGTGCCGAGCAGCTGCGCGCGCTGCTGCAGCTCCATGTTGGCCGGCAGGCTCGTGTCGCCGGAGAAGACTTCACCCGCATACGTGTAGAGGCGCGCCATGCGCTTGTCCATGTCGGCTTGCAGGTCGATGCACTTCTTGAACCGCGCCACGCCCTCGCCCAGGTGGCCCGCGCACCTGGCGAATTCCGGCATCTGGCCTTCGAGCTTCTTCGCGTCGGCATTCCACGCATCGAGGTTCGCGTAGATGTCGTCGAGCTTCCACGTGTTCTTCGTGTCGACAGCCTGCGCGTGGGTGGCGCCGGCCAGCATCGCGGCGGCGATAGCCGCTGCGACATGCATTCTTCTCATTCGTCTCTCCTTCGGGGGTCGCCCGCGGCGGGATTCTAAGGCGAGCCCCGGGCCTTCTCTTCTTCCCTCAGGCGCAGGACGCGGCGCTGCACCTTGCCGGTGGTCGTCATCGGCAAGGCGTCGATGAATTCGATCTCCTTGGGGTATTCGTACGGCGCGAGCTTGCCCTTGACGTGGGCCTGCAGCTCCGCGATGAGTTTGTCGTCGCCCTTGGCGCCGGGCGCGAGCACGACGAACGCCTTGACCAATGCACCGCGCTCCTTGTCCGGCTTGGGGACCACCGCGGCATTCGCAACGGACGGATGCTTGACCAGGCAGTTCTCGATCTCGCTCGGCCCGATGCGGTAGCCCGCCGCCTTGAAGACGTCGTCGGCGCGGCCCTGGTACCAGAGGTAGCCGTCCTCGTCGCGCGTGGCGAGGTCGCCGGTGCGGCACCAGTCGCCCGTGTACTTGTTGCGCGTGGCGTTCTCGTTCTTCCAGTAGCCGAGGAAGAAGATGGGGTCGGGGTCGCCGTGCACGTCGTATCGATTCACCGCGACGTCGCCGGGAATGCCCACGGGACATTCATTGCCCTCGTCGTCGATCACGGCGACACGATGCCCGGGATAAGGGCGGCCCATGCTGTTCGGCCGCGCGGGCCAGTACCGCGCGCAATTGCCGACGACATAATTGATCTCAGTCTGGCCGAACATCTCGTTGACGATCACGCCGAGCTGGTCGCGGCAATACGAGAACACCGCATCACCGACGGCCTCGCCCGCGCTCATGAGCCCTTGCAGGTGCAGCTTGAAGTGCTTCCGCGGTTCGGGATAGGCCTTCATCATCGCCTTGAGCGCCGTCGGGAAGAGGAAGCTGTGCGTCACGCCGTGCTCCTGCATCAGCGTGTAGGCCAGCTCCGGCGAAAAGCGGCCGTTGTACGCGACGATGGGGCGGCCGAAGTACAGCGACGGAAGCAGCGCGTCCATCAACCCGCCGGTCCACGCCCAGTCGGCGGGAGACCAGAAGACCGCGTCCGAGTCCGATCCCCCGTCGAACCCGAACCAGTTGTGGCTGCACACGAAGCCGGGCAGGTTGCCGATCATCGCGCGGTGCGGGATCAAGGCTCCCTTCGGCGGGCCGGTGGTGCCGCTCGTATAGATCAAGACGGCGCCGTCTTCGGCCTTTGTACGAGCCGCCTCGAATTCGCCGGCATGGCCACCGGAGTCAGACACCTCGATCACTTCGCGCAAGGCCGGGCATGCGGACCTCATGCCCTCGACCTTGGGCTTCGACGCTTCGTCGCAGACGGCAATCACTGCTTCACTGTTCTGCAACCGGTATTCGAGCGCGTCCGGACCGAACAGGGTCGAGAGCGGCATTGCCACGGCGCCCATCTGGAAAACGGCGATGTACGCGATGGCTGTCTCGAAGCGCTGCGGCATGACGATCGCCACCCGGTCGCCGCGCCGGACGCCCAGTTCGCGCAACCGGTTGCTCAGGCGATTCGCACTCGCTTGCAGTTGGGCGAACGACAAGGTACTGCCCTCGCCATGCGCGCGGATCGCAACGCGCGTGCCTGCATCTCGCCGTCGCGCCCAGCGGCCGCAGCACACCTCGGCGATGTTGAAGTGCGGCGGAACTTCCCAGCGGAAGTTCGCGTGCATCGCGGGGTAGTTGTCGGGCGTTCGACTGCGGGCCATCGGCCTTGCTCCTATGATCGGGTGCAATGTATCAAGTGAAGAAGCCGGCGCGCAGCGAGTTTGTCCGCATCCGCAACCTCGACTACCACGTCCTGCAGTGGGGGAATCCCGGGGACGGGAAACGTCCGCTGGTCATGGTGCACGGCTGGATGGACGTGGCCGCGTCGTGGCAGTTCGTGGTCGATGCGCTTGCCGGCGATCGCTGGATCGTCGCGCCCGATTGGCGTGGCTACGGGCTGACCGCATGCCCGCCCACCGACAACTACTGGTTTCCCGATTACCTCGCCGACCTGGACTTCCTGCTCGATCACTACTCGCCCGACGGGCCCGTGGACCTCGTCGGCCACAGCATGGGCGGCAATGTCGCGATGCTGTATTCGGGATCGCGCCCCGAGCGCGTGCGCCGGCTCGTCAATCTCGAGGGCTTCGGCCTGGCGTGGACGAAGCCTTCGATGGCGCCGAAGCGTTACGCGACCTGGATGGACGAACTGAAGGCCTTCCACCGAGGCGACAAGGACCTGAACGCCTACGACTCGCCCGCCGGCGTCGCGCGCCGCCTGATGAAAACGAACAAGCGCCTGAAGCAGGACAAGGCCGACTGGCTCGCATTGCAGTGGGCCCGGCCGGACGAAAGCGGGAAGTGGCGCATCCTTGGCGACGCGGCGCACAAGATCACCAACGCGAACCTCTATCGCGTGGACGAGGCGCTGGAGATCTACAAGTGCATCGCGGCGCCGACGCTCGCCGTCGAAGCCAGCGACGACAGCCTGAGCCAGTGGTGGCAGAACCGGTTCACCCTGGCCGAATACCACGAACGTTTGAAGTCGGTCCCCAATTGCCGCGTGGCCCGGGTCGAGGACGCCGGGCACATGCTCCACCATGACCAGCCCGAAAACGTAGCCAAACTCATCAACGAATTCATGAGCTAGTGCTCATCCGGCGCCAACTATTCCCGTTGTGGGGCAGCGACTCAGCGCAGGACAGTAACAGCCCTTGTCGTAGGAGCCGTCCTACCGTACCTTAGCGTTTCGACACGCTTTGTTGACGGAGTGACGGATGCGTCGAGGAATTTTGGGACTGTTGCTGGCGGCTTTGCTGCTACCGGTTGCGGCCCGCGCTGATGAGTTTGACCAGGGTCTCCAGACCCTGTGGGAAGTGCTGTGGCACCAGAGCGGCACTCCCACGCGCATCGTGCGCTGGGAAGGCGACCTGCGCGTGCGCTTCTCGGGGGTCAACGTGCAAGCTCATCGTGCGCACGTCATGGAAGCGCTCGGCACCGTCACGGGTGAGGCACACGTCAACGTCAAGGACGTCACGGGCACACCGGAAGAGCAGTCCGCCAACGTCAACGTGGAAATCCTTGCGGACTCGGCGCTCGAGGACAACCAGCCGTGCGTCACGTTCCTGGACTTCAAGACCGAGACGCGGATCGATTCCGCCACGGTGCAGATGCGCGACCGGGATGCCTGGCGCTGCGCGTACCACGAGTCGATGCACGTGATGGGCGTGCGCGGCCACCCGGCCGGCCAGACCGTCCTGAGCTATTTCCCCTGGAAGATCGACGGCCTCCTGCCGCTCGACCGCGTGATGCTGCGCGCCTGGTACAACCCGCGCATGCAAGGCGGCATGACGCCTTTCGAAGCGCTGCCGGTGCTGGCCGACGAGCTCGTCGCCACGATGCCGCAAGGCCAGAAGCAGGCCGCGATGAAGGCACGCGACGCGTTCTACACGGACACGATCCGCCAGATGCATTCGTATGCGAACGGGACGGGCGACGTGCCCTCCGTCGTCAAGCGCTCGGGCAAATCGACGAATGAAGGCATCCGGTTCGGTCGGGGCGAGATGAGCTACTTCCTCGGGATCGCCTACCTCGAAGGCGCGACGGTCCAGCGCGACGCGACGGAAGCCGTGAAGTGGCTCGAGCGGGCGGCGACCATGGGCAACCGCGGCGCGCAGGCGAAGCTGGGCGCGTTCCGCTGACTTTGTCACGCCGGGCTTGACCACTGGATTGCGGGTCAAGGCCGCAATAACAGCGCCGTAGAATCCATGTCTTTCCGGATAACAAGACATGGACGCAGAACGCATCAATTCGATCGGCTCGCTTCTGGCCGATCTCTCCTCCCGCACGCAATCCCTCCGGGGGTATCTTTGACTTCGATGCGAAATCGGAGCGCCTGAGGACGGTCAACGCGTCCCTGGAAGATCCCGCGGTCTGGAACGAGCCGAAGAAGGCCCAGGAACTCGGCAGGGAAAAAAAGCAGCTCGAAGGCATCGTGGTCACGCTCAGTGATCTCGCGCGCGAGCTTTCGGACAACCTCGAGCTCTTCGAGATGAGCAAGGACGAGGGCGACGAAGCCGGCCTGCAGACCATCGAGACCGACACGCAGCGCCTCGCGCGGCAGGTCGAGGGGCTGGAATTCCGGCGCATGTTCAACAACCCGGCCGACCCGCTCAACGCCTTCCTCGACATCCAGGCGGGCGCCGGGGGCACCGAAGCGTGCGACTGGGCTTCGATGCTGCTGCGGCAGTACCTGAAATACGCCGAGCGCAAGGGTTTCAGGAGCACCGTCGAAGACGAAACACCCGGCGACGTCGCTGGCATCAAGAGCGCGACGATCAAGCTGGAAGGCGACTACGCCTATGGCCTGCTGCGCACGGAGACCGGCGTGCATCGCCTCGTGCGCAAGTCGCCGTTCGACTCTGCCGGCGGGCGCCACACCAGCTTTGCGTCGGTGTTCGTATATCCCGAAATCGACGACTCGATCGAGATCGACATCAACCCGGCCGACGTGCGCGTGGACACGTATCGCGCATCGGGCGCGGGCGGCCAGCACATCAACAAGACCGACTCGGCGGTGCGCCTGACTCACCTGCCGACGAACATCGTCGTGCAGTGCCAGGACAGCCGCAGCCAGCACTCGAACCGCGACGTGGCATGGCGCCGCCTGCGCTCGCGCCTGTACGACTTCGAGATGCGCAAGCGCATGGAAGAACAGCAGAAACTCGAAGCGACCAAGACCGACGTGGGCTGGGGCCACCAGATCCGCAGCTACGTGCTGGACCAGAGCCGCATCAAGGACCTGCGCACGAACGTGGAAATCTCCAACACCCAGAAGGTGCTGGACGGGGACTTGGACGCCTTCATCGAGGCGTCGCTGAAACAAGGCGTGTGACGCCACAGGAGACAGACATGCGTGAAGGACAGAGCACCGTGGTGTACCGCGCCGACTACCGGCCGCCCGCGTACTGGATCGACAGTGTCGACCTCACCTTCGACCTCGATCCCGCGAAGACCCGCGTGCTCAATCGCATGAAGATGCGGCGCAATCCGGACGTCGAGGCGCAAGCACTGCGCCTCGATGGCGACGAGCTCAATCTCGCGCGGGTGCTGGTCAACGGGCAAGGCACGTCGTTCAAGATGGACAACGGCAAGCTGGTGCTGGAGAACCTGCCCGAAGGCCACGACCCGTTCGACCTGGAGATCTTCACCACCTGCAGCCCGGCGAAGAACACCACGTTGTCCGGCCTGTACACGAGCAACGATTCGTTCTTCACGCAGTGCGAAGCCGAGGGCTTCCGCCGCATCACGTACTTCCTCGACCGCCCCGATGTGATGGCGTCGTACACCGTCACCCTGCGCGCGGACAAGCAGAAGTACCCCGTGCTGCTGTCCAACGGCAACCTCGTCGACGAAGGCGAACTGGACGACGGCCGCCATTTCGCGAAATGGGTCGATCCGTTCAGGAAGCCGAGTTACCTCTTCGCGCTGGTCGCCGGTGAACTGGTTGCGCGCGAGCAGCGCATCACGTCACGCGCGGGCAAGGAACACCTGCTGCAGGTGTACGTCCGCGCGGGCGACCTCGACAAGACCGAGCATGCGATGAACGCGCTGATGAAATCCGTCGCGTGGGACGAAGCGCGCTTCGGCCTGTCGCTGGACCTCGACCGCTTCATGATCGTCGCCACCAGCGACTTCAACATGGGCGCGATGGAGAACAAGGGCCTGAACATCTTCAACACGAAGTACGTTCTGGCGTCGCAGGCCACCGCGACCGACATGGACTTCATGAACATCGAGTCGGTCGTCGGCCACGAGTACTTCCACAACTGGACGGGCAACCGCATCACGTGCCGCGACTGGTTCCAGCTGTCGCTCAAGGAGGGCCTGACGGTCTTTCGCGACCAGGACTTCAGCATGGACCTGGCCGGCGAAGCGTCGGCGCGCGCGGTCAAGCGTATCGAGGACGTACGCGTGCTGCGCACGGCGCAGTTCCCCGAGGACGCAGGGCCGATGGCCCACCCGGTGCGTCCCGACCAGTATCTCGAGATCAACAACTTCTACACCGTCACGGTGTACGAGAAGGGCGCCGAGGTCGTGCGCATGCAGCAGACGCTCGTGGGCCGCGACGGTTTCCGCAAGGGCATGGACCTGTACTTCCAGCGCCATGACGGGCACGCCGTCACATGCGACGATTTCGCGCAGGCGATCTCCGATGCCAATCCGGGCTCGCAACTCGCGCAGCACCTCGAGCAATTCAAGCGCTGGTACTCGCAGTCGGGCACGCCGCGCGTCAAGGCGGTGGGCCAATGGTTGCCGGAGGCGGGGATGTACAAGCTCACGCTTGCGCAATCCTGCCCCGCCACGCCCGGGCAGGACAACAAGGATCCGTTCGTGATCCCGGTCGCGTATGGCCTCGTTGCCGCCGATGGCCGCGAACTCGCGAGCGGGATGCACGTGCTCACGCAGGCGAGCGAAACACTCACCTTCTCCAACCTGCCGGCCGAGCCCGTGCCGTCGCTTCTGCGTGGCTTTTCGGCGCCGGTGGTGCTGGAGGGGGATTTCAGCGACGAGCAGATGATCACGCTGCTCGCGCATGACACCGACCCATTCAATCGCTGGGAAGCCGGCCAGAGGCTGGCGCTCAATCGCGCGTTGGCGTTGCTGAAGGAGCCGGGCCTGACGAAAAACGACGTCAAGCTGGACGACGCATTCGTTGGCGCGATGCGCAGCATCCTGCGGCATCCCGCGCTCGACCCCGCCTTCAAGGACCTGGTGCTCACCTTGCCCGCCGAAACGTACATCGGTGAACAGCTCGACGTGGTGGACCCGCAGCAGGTGCACGCGATTCGCGAGGGAATGCGCGAGCAACTCGCGCTCGCCCTGCGCGACGACTGGGAGGCGGTTTACGAGGAGAACAAGGACACCGGCGCTTACGTGCCGGAACCGAAGGCCGCCGGCCGCCGCGCCCTCGCCGGCCTCGCGCTGCTGAACCTGTGCGTTGCGGCACGCAAGTCGGCCGCTTCGACTGGCTCGGGACAGGCGGACGCCTGGCCCGGCAAGACGCTGCAGCGTTTCAAGGATGCCGGCAACATGACCGACCGGTTCAACGCGCTCACGGCGCTGGTGGTCAGCGGGCACGAGCTCGCGCGGCAGGCGCTCGACCGCTTCCATTCGCTGTTCCGCCATGAGCCGCTCGTGATCGACAAGTGGTTTTCGCTGCAGGCGGGGCAACCCGACCGCGGGGGCCACGTGCTCGGCGTCGTGAAGCAGTTGATGCAGCATGAGGACTTCAACATCCGCAACCCGAATCGCGCGCGCAGCCTGGTCTTCTCGTACTGCAGTGCGAACCCGGGCGGGTTCCATCGCAGCGACGCTGCCGGCTACGTGTTCTGGAGCGAGCGTGTGACCGAGCTCGACGCGATCAACCCGCAAGTCGCCGCCCGCCTCGCGCGCGCGATGGACCGCTGGAAGAAGCTCGCCGAGCCGCAACGCAGCGCTGCGCGCGAAGCCATTGCACGCGTGGCCGCGAAACCCGAATTGTCCAACGACGTGCGCGAAGTCGTGACGCGCGCGCTGGCCGACTGAAAAGGAACACGAACCGATGGCAGCAAGGAAGAAGAACGCCTTTTACGCGCAGTCCGGCGGCGTGACGTCCGTCATCAACGCGTCGGCGTGCGGCGTGATCCAGACCGCGCGGGCCAACAAGGACAGGATCGGCAAGGTGTACGCGGGCCTGAACGGCATCATCGGTGCACTGACCGAAGACCTGATCGACACCAGCAAGGAATCGGCCGCCGCAATCGCAGCGCTGCGCTACACGCCCTCCGGCGCGTTCGGCTCGTGCCGCTACAAGCTCAAGTCACTCGAGGCGAACAAGCGCGAGTACGAGCGGCTGATCGAGGTGTTCAAGGCGCACGACATCGGCTACTTCTTCTACAACGGCGGCGGCGATTCGGCGGACACGTGCTTCAAGGTGTCGCAGCTGTCGGAGTCGATGGGCTACCCGATCCAGGCGATCCACGTCCCGAAGACCGTGGACAACGACTTGCCGATCACGGACTGCTGCCCCGGCTTTGGCTCCGTTGCAAAGTACGTGGCGGTGTCCGCGCTCGAAGCATCTTTCGACGTGCGCTCGATGGCAAAGACATCGACCAAGGTGTTCGTGCTCGAAGTGATGGGCCGGCATGCGGGCTGGATCGCCGCGGCGGGCGGCCTGATCGAGGACCACGGCATCCCGGTCGTCGTTCTGTTCCCGGAAATCGAATTCGACGAGAAGAAGTTCCTTGCACGCGTCGATGCGCTCGTGAAGAAGCACGGCTACGTCACGATCGTCGTCTCGGAGGGCTGCCACTATCCGGACGGAAAGTTCATCGCGGAGCAAGGCACGAAGGACGCCTTCGGACATGCGCAACTCGGCGGCGCCGCCCCGGTTGTCGCGAACATGGTGAAGAACGCGCAAGGCCACAAGTTTCACTGGGCCGTGGCCGACTACCTGCAGCGCGCGGCACGGCACATCGCGTCGAAGACCGACGTCAAGCAGGCTTACGAGCTGGGTGTCGCCGCGGTGAAGCTTGCACTCAAGGGCGAGAACGCGGTGATGCCCACGATCGATCGCGTGAGCGACAAGCCGTACAAGTACAGGATCGGCGTGGCACCGCTGTCGAAGGTGGCGAACGTGGAGAAGTTCATGCCGCGCGACTTCATCACGGCGGATGGCTTCGGCATCACCGACAAGTGCAAGCGGTACCTGCTGCCGCTGATCCAGGGCGAGGACTACCCGAAATACGCGGGGGGCGTTCCCGTGTACCAGACGCTGAAGAACCTGCCGGTGGCCAAGAAACTGCCGGCGTTCCCGCTGAAGTGAGGCGCTTTATCCGAGCCGGGCGCTAGTGCGAGCTTTCGCTCGCGATCCACGCGTCGGTCACTTTCTCGAGCACGTCGAGCGGCAGCGGGCCGCCGTCGAGCACGACGTTGTGGAAGCGCCGCACGTCGAACTTCGCTCCGAGCTTCGCCTTGGCCTTTTCGCGCAGCTCCTTGAACTTGAGCGCGCCGATCATGTACCCGAGCGCCTGGCCCGGGTCGGACACATAGCGGTCGACTTCGGATTCGATGAAGCCCCGGTCCATGCCGGTGCGTTCGACCATGAAGTCGATCGACTGCTTGCGCGTCCAGCCCATCGAGTGGATGCCCGTGTCGACGACGAGGCGTGCGGCGCGGAAGGCGCGGTATTGCAGGTGACCGAACATGCTGTACGGGTCGTCGTAGATGCCCATCTCGCGCGCCAGCGTTTCCGCGTACATCGCCCAGCCTTCACCGTACGCCACGCTCCATGCATAGCCGCGGAACTTGGGCAGCCCCTTGATCTCCTGGGCGCGGGCGATCTGCAGGTGATGGCCCGGCACCGCCTCGTGCGCGGTGAGCGTGGCCATGCCCCACTTGGGCTTCGATTGCAGCCCGAGCACGTTCGCGTTGAAGTACCCGGGACGCGAGCCGTCCTGCGACGGCCGGTCGTAGAACTCGACCGCATCGGGCCCGCGGAATGCGGGCATCGCGCGCACGCCCCACGGCACGCGCGGCAGCTCGGCGAAATAACGCGGCAGCTCCGCATCCAGCCGCTTGCCGATCGCGCGGTAGCCGGCCAGCAGGTCGTCGGGCTTCGTGTAATAAAACTTCGGGTCGGTGTTCAGGTAGTTCACGAACTGCGGGAACGTCCCCTGGAACTTCACCTCGCGCATCACGCCTTCCATCTCGGTCTGGATCGCCGCAAGCTCGCGCACGCCGATCTCGTGCACCTGCTTCGCATTGAGCGGCGTGGTGGTGCGGCTTCGCACGAGGTAGTCGTACACCTTCGTGCCGTCCGGGTAGTTGCGCAGGGCGCCTTCGGCCGGCGCCTTGGGCCTGAGCTCGTCGACGATGAATGCGCGCAGCCTGCGAAGCGGCAACACGACGTCCCGCGCAACCGATTCGCGCGCCGCGGCTTGCAGCTTCTCACGATCCGCCGCGGCAACTTCGGGCTTCATCTTGGTAAACGGCTCGTACCACGGGCTGGATTCCACCGGGCCGGCAAGCTGCTTGTCGAGCTGCGACAGCGCGCGTTCGAGCACGTCACGCGCGGGCACCCAGCCGATGGCCATGCCTTCGCGCATGTGCGCGATCTCGTCGTCCACCGTCTTCGGGTAGGCGGCATAGCGCTTGAGCAATTGCTCCACGCGCAGGGCGCTGTCGATCGGCGAGCGCTCGGCCAGATCCGCGAGGCGCGACTGCGGCCCCCACAGGGCGCCGATGAGCATGGCGCGATAACCCGGGAACGCTTGCGCTTCGACCGCTTCCACGCCATCGTGGATGAAGACGTCGAGCGAGACCTGGTCGTCGCGCGACAGCGCATCGCGGCGGATTGCGCGCGCAGCTTTCAGGCTGTCGCGCACATGCTGGTCCGTTGCTGTGCGCGCGGCAGCGGAGCGGTCCTGCAGGCGATCGTTGTAGCGGTAGTCGCCGAGGTCGCTCGCGAATTCGGGATAGCGCCGCATCGCGTCTTCCCATTCCGCATCGAACAGCGCGTGCAGCTTCCTCGTTTCCTGCGGATCGACCGCCGCCCTCGCAGCGAGCGGCGCGAGCAGGGCGAGCGCAGTGGCCGCGATGGCGATGAAGCGCTTCATCCCTTGTAGCCCACCGCTTCGAGCGCCTTCTTCGGGTTGACGAGCGTGCGGCGCCCGTCTTCGCTGCGGTCGGCCGTCTTGCGCATGATGTCGACGATCTCGGCGGGCTTGAGCGCCGGCTTCACGGCCAGCATCTTCGCGGCCAGGTTCGCCACCTGCGGCGAGGCCATCGACGTGCCGGAGAGCGCAACGCGCTTGCCCCCGGGCACGAAGCTTTCGACCTGGTAGCCGTTCGCGTGGAGCACGACCGTCGGACCGTAGCTGGTGAAAGGCGCTTCGTCGCCCGCCTTGTCCACCGCGCCGACCACCACCAGGTTGGGTAGCACGATCGCAGCGGGGTAGTCCTCGTTGAACGTCGGGTCGTTGCCGCTGTTGCCGGCTGCCGCGACGAACAGCACGTCCGGCAGCGATTCCATCGCGGCCTTCAGGGCCTTGAAGTTGCCGTCGAACCACTTGCGCGCGATCGCCTTGCGTTCGGCGGCATCCTTGCCGATCTTGCATTGCTCCAGCGCCACTTCGTCGCTGCGCAGGTCGTCGCCCCAGCTCATGTTGACGACGCGAGCGCCGGAACGCCTGATGAAATCGGCATACGACTTGTACCGCGCGATGCCCTTCTCCTCGAGCTCGGTCGTCGAGCACGGGTCGGGCAGCAATGTGTAGCCGAATTCGAGGCGCGCATTCGCGACGCTCGCGTACGGGTTGCCCTTGAGCGCGATGCCTGCCACGTGGGTGCCGTGCTCATAGTTGCCGACCATGCGCAGCTCTTCGATCACCGGCTTGTACTGCTCCGGCGTGAGCGACGACAGGAGCTTCTTGATTTCCTGCGCCTCGGGGCTGTCGATGTTCGCTTGCAGGTCCGACAAACCCTTCGAGCGGCCCAGCAGCGAATCGAGCCGCGGCTTGACCTCTTCGCGGATCGGCGCGAGCGGCGCGCTGGTCGGCTTGTTGTAGATGTCGAAAGCGATCATCGCGGGCTTGTCGCCGTCCATCACCACCTGGCCGGGGAACAGCTTCGTGTCGACCCCGCTGTCCCACACCGCAATCTTCACGGGCGTGAATTTCATGCCCGGGGGCAGCGCGACGTCGCGCGCGGCCCAGATGTCGGCCTTCTCGACCTTGTGCGCCGCGAGGTACTTCGTGTAGGTGTCGGTGAGCACCGGCTTGAGCGGCAACACCACCTGCAGGACGTATCGCGCCGAGATGATCCCCGGCGCGAGGTCGGAGCTGAGCGCGCCCGTCTGGTCTGCCGTCGGTTGCAGCACGTTGCGCACGCGGCCGAGCGCCAGCGCCTCGCCGATCAGCTCCGCGCTGGCCTTGGAGCCCTCGATGTCGTTCTTGATCACCGGATACGGCATTGGCTCGATCGTGCCCGCGATGTTGCGGCCGACTTCCGCGAGGTACTCGGGAGAAGTGCGGTTGCCCACCTTCTTCGCCGCCTTCGCGATGGCCCGCATCGACAGGCCGGACAGCAGCTTGTCCGCGGGCTTGTCCTGCAGCGCCTGGATCTGGTCGGCCAGCCTGAGCGCATCGTCGTAGCGCCCATCGAGCATTGCCAGCAATGCGAGCACGTTGAGCAGCTGGCGCTTGGTGGCGTTCTCGGCAATGTCGTAGTCGTTCAGCACGCTTTCGGTATCGCGCTTGACGCCCGCGGCGAACGCGTTGAACTGCTGCGGGTCGCGCACGACGTCTTCGAGCTTGCCTTTCACGGGATACGTGAAACGCGGCAGGTCGTCGGCGCGCTCGATGCGTTTCTTGGCTTGTGCGAATGCGCCGCTCGTGGCGACGCACGCCGCGAGTGCGGCGATCAGGAGTTTCGTCTTCATGCGCTTTCCAGGGATGCGGCGCTCGTGGCGCCGGTGTAGCCGCGCGGGATGGCGGCGAGCAACTGCTTGGTGTAAGGGTGCTGCGGGTTGGCGTAGATGTCCTCGGCGCTGCCGCGCTCGACGATTTCGCCCTTGTTCATCACGAGGATGTCGTCGGCCATGTACTTCACCACGGCCAGGTCGTGGCTGATGAACACATAGGTCAGGCCGAACTCCTCCTGCAGGTCCAGCAGCAGGTTCAGCACGGTGGCCTGCACGCTCACGTCGAGCGCGCTCACGCTCTCGTCGCAGATGATGATCTCCGGGCGCATCGTCAGGCACCGCGCGATCGCGATGCGCTGGCGCTGTCCGCCCGAGAACTCGTGCGGGTACTTGCCGAATGCGGTGGCCGGCAAGCCCACTCGCTCGAGCCAGCCAAGGGCGAGCGTGGCGCGTTCGTTGTCGTTTGCGCCGATGCTGTGGATGCGCATCGGCTCCATCAGGATCTGGCCCACGGTGAAGCGCGGGTTCAGGCTGGCGTACGGGTTCTGGAAAATGATCTGGATGCGCGGGCGATAGCTGCGCAGCGCATTGCCTTGCAACTGCGCGAGGTCGTGGCCCTCGAACAGGATGCGGCCTTCGCTCGCGTCGGTCAGGCGCGTGAGCATCATGCCCACGGTCGTCTTGCCCGAGCCGGATTCGCCGACGACGCCGAGCGTGCGGCCCTTGTGCAGGGTGAAGTTCGCGTCGCGCACCGCCTCGATTGCCTTGCGCTGGAACAGGCCCGTCTTGAGCTTGTACGTCTTGGTGAGGCCCTGCACTTCGATCAATGCCGGGCCGTCGACCGGGCGCGGCTGGCGCTGTTCGGTGACGAGCGGGCGGTTGTTCACGATGTCGTCGATCACGGGCAGGCGCTTGGGGCGCGTGTCCAGGCGCGGGCGGCATGCGAGCAGTGCGCGCGTGTACGAATCCTTCGGCGCGCTGAAGATCTGCTCGGAATCGCCCTCTTCGCGAACGATGCCGTTGCGCATCACGATGACCTTTTTCGCGACTTCGCCCACCAGCGCGAGGTCGTGCGAGATGAACAGCATGCTCATCTTGTGCTTTTCCTGCAGCCTGGCCATCAGGTTGATGATCTGCCGCTGCACGGTGACGTCGAGCGCGGTGGTCGGCTCGTCCGCGATGAGGAGTTTGGGCTCGCACGCGATCGCGATCGCGATCATCACGCGCTGCTGCTGTCCGCCCGAGAGTTCGTGCGGGTACGCGTTCAGGCGCGCGCGCGGTTCCGGGATGCCGACTTCATTGAGCAGCTCCAGCGTGCGTTCGCGCACACCTTTCATGTCCAGCGGCGTGTGCAGCCGGAGCACTTCCGAAATCTGCTCGCCGACCGTCATCACCGGGTTCAGCGACGACATCGGTTCCTGGAACACGACGGACATGTCCTTGCCGCGCATGCGGCGCATCTCTTCCTGCGAGCAGTGCAGCAGGTCCTGGCGGCCTTCCCAGATCACCTTCGACAGCGGGTCGACGACCGCGTTTTCCGGCAGCAGCCGCATGATGCTCATCGCGCTCACGCTCTTGCCGCTGCCCGACTCGCCCACGAGCGCCACGGTGGTGTTGCTCGGCACGTCGAAAGTCACGCCGCGCACGGCCTCGTGGATTTCCCCGCCAATGTTGAACCCGACCTTGAGGTCGCGAACTTCGATCAACTTGTCCATTCGCGAATCCTCAGCGCAGTTTCGGGTCCATCGCGTCGCGCAGCGCATCGGTGAGCAGCGCGAATGCGGTGACGAAGGTGGCCATGAAGGCGGTGGCCGCGACGAGCTGCCACCATTTGCCGAGCACGAGCTCGGTCTGCGCTTCGGCAAGCATCGTGCCCCAGCTGACCATGTCGATCGGCACGCCGAGGCCGAGGAACGACAGGATCACTTCGGCCTTGATGAATGCGACGACGTACAGGCTCAGGTTCACGAGCACCACGTGCGAGATGTTCGGCAGGATGTGCCCGAACATCCGCGACATGTGGCCGGCACCGATCGCCTCCGCCGCCTTCACGTACTCGCGGTTGCGGTGTTTCATGTATTCGGCGCGCACGAGGCGGTAGATGCCCGTCCACCCGACGGCGCCGAGGATGATGACGACCGGCATGATGCTCTGGCTGAACACCTTGCCGAGCGGCCCCGACTTGAAAACCGCCGCGAGGGCGAAGATCAGGAGGATGTACGGGACCGACGTGAAGACGTTGTAGACCCATTCGAGCACGTCGCCGAACTTGCCGCCGAAGTAGCCGCCGATGGCGCCCAGCACGGTGCCGATGAACGTCGCGAGCAGCGCCGCGGCGATGCCCACGAGGATCGAGACTTGCGCGCCCTTGACCGCCTTGGCCAGCACGTCGCGGCCGATGCGGTCGCCGCCGAAGGGCAGCGTGGTCGCCAGTTGTTTCGATTCGGTCTTGATCTCCGAGGCGCGCTTGGTCCACTCGGCATAGCGCGGCGCCAGCGGGTCGACGTCGGAGAGGTCCACGAGCGGCAGCGTTTCCTGCTTCGCCGCTTCCTGTTGGGTGTCGTCGGCCCCGACGAAAGTCGGCGGCGCGAATGGGACGCCCGTCTCGGTCTGCCAGCCGGCGGCGATCATGCCGAACTGCGCGAGCAGGACGATCGCCATGAAGACGGCGACGATCCACAGCGAGATCATCCCCACGCGGTCGCGCTTCAGGCGCGTCCAGGCCTCGGCCCAGACGCTCGGCGACTTCGGGATTTCGGTGACGGGCGGCGCCGGGACGATGGGCGCCTCGACCACGATGTTGTCGGTGACGGCGCTCATTTGAGGACCACCCGCGGATCGACCCACTTGTACAGCATGTCGGTAATGAGGTTGATGACCATCGTGAGCACGGCGAGGTAGATCGTCACCGCCTGGATCACGGGATAGTCGCTGCGGCCGACGGCCTGGAAGACCTCGCGGCCGAGGCCCGGGATGGAGAAGAACACCTCGATCAGGAATGACCCGATGAAGATCGACGGCAACTGCGTGCCGACGTTCGTGAGGATGGGGATCATCGCGTTGCGCATGACGTGCGTGAAAAGGATCCGCCGCTCCGGCACGCCCTTGGCGCGCGCCGTGCGCACGTAGTCCTGCCCGATTTCGTCGAGGAAGAAGCTGCGGTAAAGGCGCGTGTTCGGCGCGAGGCTCACCATCACGGCAAGCAGGACCGGCAGCGGCGCGAACACGGCGAGATTGGTGAGCGTGCTGTTGGTCCAGCCCTGCACCGGGAACCATCCGAGGCGGAACGCGAACAGGTACTGGCCAACGATCACGTACACCAGGAAGCTGATCGACAAGGCCACCGTCGACACGATCATCACGACGCGATCGGTCAGGCTGCCCCGCACATACGCGACCGCCATGCCCGCGCAGACGCCGAGGATCACGTCCAGGAGCAGGATCGGGATCATCACGGTGAGCGTGGCCGGCAGGCGGGTGAGGAAGATGTGGTCCACCGCTTCGTTCGTGGCCCAGCTGCGCCCCCAGTCGAAGGTGCAGACCTGTTTCACGAAGCTCCACAGCTGCTCCACCATGGGCCTGTCCAGGCCGAGCTGGCGCCGGATCGAATCGACCTGCTTCGCGCTGGATTGGAGCCCAGCGATGATTTCGGCCGGGTCGCCGCCGAAAAATTTGAAGAGGAAGAACACCAGCAGGATCACTCCCGCCAGGGTGGGGATCATCTGCCAGATCCGCCGCAATAGATAGGAAAGCATCGAATACCTCGCGCGCCCGGGGTCGGGGCAGCGCCACTTTAGGGGAAACCGCTCGTGGCGGCAGTCTGGGCGCGCATTATGCTTGGCGGTTCGCGATCCCCCTATAGGTATTTCCAAGCATGAAGACGAACGCTGGGGCATGGGCCACAAGCCTGTGCCTGGTGGTCATGGCGATGGGTGTCACCGCACCCGGCGTCGTACACGCACAGGCAGGGGCGCCGGCGGAAAAAATCTTCCGCTATGCGTTCCCCACGGCCGAGACCGGTTTCGACCCGCAGCAGCTGTCGGACCTGTACTCGCGCACGGTCGTGAGCAACATCTTCGATGCGCTCTACACCTACGAGTACCTCGCGCAGCCGGCAAAGCTCAAGCCCGCGGTGGCGGACGGCATGCCGCAGGTATCCGCCGATTTCAAGACGTGGACGGTGCGCCTGAAGCGCGGCATCTACTTCGCCGACGATCCGGCGTTCGGCGGCAAGAAGCGCGAGTTGACGGCGCAGGACGTGGTCTACACGTTCAAGCGCGCGTTCGATCCGCGCGTGAAAAGCCCCAACCTCTCCGCGCTGGAAGAAGAGAAGATCCTCGGCCTGTCCGAACTCGGTCAACGCGCCGAAAGCGGCCGCTTCGACTACGACAGCGAAGTCGAAGGCATGAGGGCGCTGGACCGCTATACCGTGCAGTTCACCCTCGGCGAGCCGCGCCCGCGCTTCATCTACGCGCTGGCGGATCCCGGCACGTTCGGCATCGTGGCGCGCGAGGTCGTGGAGAAGTACGGCGACCAGATCATGGAGCACCCGGTCGGCACGGGCCCGTTCATGCTGGCCGACTGGAAGCGCTCTTCGAAGATCACCTTGGCCCGCAACCCGGGCTTTCGCGGCGAAGTCTTCGACGAAACCGCGCCGCCCGGCGACAAGCACGCGGCCGAGATCGCTGCGCACCTGAAGGGCAAGCACCTGCCGCTCGTCGACAAGATCGTCATCTCGATCATCGACGAGGCGCAGCCGCGCTGGCTCGCATTCCTCAACGCCGAACACGACCTGCTCTGGGAAGTGCCGTCCAATTTCATCGACGTCGCGATCCCGAACAACAAGCTCGCCCCGAACCTCGCGAAGAAGAACATCCGCATGGAGCGCGTCGCGCAAGCGGACGTGACGATGATCTATTTCGCGATGAACGACCCGGTGGTCGGCGGCTATTCGCCGCAGAAGGTCGCACTGCGCCGTGCCGTCGCCCTCGCCTACAACAGCCGCGAGGACATCCGCATCGTGCGCCGCGGGCAAGGCGTTCCCGCGCAGGGCTACGTCATGCCGGGCACCTACGGGTACGACCCCGACTACCGCTCGGAGATGGGCACATTCGACCGCGCCCGCGCCATGGCGCTGCTCGACATGTACGGCTACACCGACAAGAACGGGGACGGCTGGCGCGACATGCCCGATGGCTCGCCGCTGGAGCTCACGCTCGACACGCTCGGCGTCGCCGTCTATCGCCAGCGCGACGAACTGCTGAAGAAAAACCTCGATGCGATCGGCGTGAAGATTTCATTCCGCATCGGGCAGTGGGCCGAGCAGCTCAAATCGGCCCGCGCCGGCAAGCTGCAGATGTGGAGCTATGGCCTTTCCGCAACCTCGCCCGACAGCCGCTACGTGCTGCAACAGGCGTACGGCAAGTCGGCCGGCGAACAGAATCTCTCGCGCTTCAAGAGCGCGAAGTTCGACGAGCTCTATGAAAAGCAGTTGCTGCTGCCCGACGGCCCCGAGCGCGACGCCGTCATCCGCGAGTGCGTGCGCATCGCGGTCGCGTACATGCCGATCAAGACCGTCACGCACCGCATCGTCACCGACATGTGGAATCCCTGGGTGAAAGGTTTCCGCCGCCACCCCTTCGCTCGCGGATGGTTCCGCTATATCGACGTCGACCCGGCCCGCCAGGCCGAGAAGCGCTGAGGATCAAAGATGAAACTGGCCCATTGGCTGCTTGCGGGCACCGCTGCGTTTGCAGTGACGCTCCAGTCCGCCGCGCAGCAGCCCCCTGCGGCGGAGAAGGTTTTCCGCTACGCGTTCCCGATTCCCGAAACGGGAATGGATCCCGCGCAGGTCACCGACCTGTATTCGCGCACGCTCACCGGCAACGTCTTCGAGGCGCTGTACGACTATGAGTACCTCGCACGCCCGGTGAAGCTGCGGCCGGTCCTCGCCGAGTCGATGCCGGAAGTCTCGGCGGACTTCAAGACGTGGACGATCCGCCTGAAGCACCACGTCTACTTCGCCGACGACCCGGCATTCGGCGGCAAGAAGCGCGAATTCACCGCGGCAGACGTCGTCTACACGTTCAAGCGCATCTACGACCCGAAGACCCGCAGCCAGGTCATCAGCGGGCTGGACGAGGAACAGATCCTCGGCCTCACTGACCTGCACGACCGCGCGGAGAAGACGGGCAAGTTCGATTACGACTCGGAGATCGAGGGCATCAAGGCGGTCGACCGGTACACGGTGCGCTTCAAGCTCGGCACGCCGCGCCCCCGCTTCTCGCAGACGATCGCGGACCCGGGCATCCTGGGCATCGTCGCGCGGGAAGTCGTCGACAAGTACGGCGAGTCGATCATGGAACACCCCGTGGGCACCGGGCCGTTCATGCTCTCGGAGTGGAAGCGCTCGTCGCGCATCACGTTCGTCAAGAACCCGAACTACCGCGAGGAGTATTTCGACGAGACGGCGATCCCGGGTGACATGGTCGCCGAAGAGATCGTCGCGCGTGCCAAGGGCAAGCGCCTGCCGCTCGTGGACAAGGTGATCATCTCGATCATCCAGGAGGCGCAGCCCCGCTGGTTGTCGTTCCTGACGCAGGAGCAGGACCTCATGGAGCGCCTGCCCG
The DNA here is from genome assembly GCA_035526975.1 of Ramlibacter sp. Taxonomy (GTDB): domain Bacteria; phylum Pseudomonadota; class Gammaproteobacteria; order Burkholderiales; family Burkholderiaceae_C; genus Ramlibacter. The sequence goes on along the minus strand of DATLBJ010000159.1, from coordinate 8,128 downwards.
CGAATTTCGTGAACCAGGCGATCCCGAACAACAAGCTGGCGCCCAACCTCGCGAAGAAGGGCATCCGGATGGAGCGCGTGGTGCTCTCCGACATCTCGATGTTCTACTTCAACATGGAAGACCCGATGGTGGGCGGCTACACCCCCGAGAAGGTCGCATTGCGCCGCGCGATCTCGCTCGGCTACAACAGCACGGAGGAAGTGCGGCTGCCGCGCCGCGGCCAGGCGATCGTCGCGCAGGGCCCCGTGCAGCCGAACACCGACACCTACGACCCCAAATGGCATACCGAGATGGGCGCGTTCGACCGCGGCCGCGCCGTTGCGCTCCTCGACATGTACGGCTACGCGGACAAGAACGGCGACGGCTGGCGCGACCTGCCCGACGGCTCGCCGCTGCGGCTGGACATCCACACGCAGGGCGACTCCACGTCGCGCGAGCTCGACGAAATCCTCAAGAGGAACATGGACGCGCTCGGTGTCAAGGTGAACTTCATCATCGGCCAGTGGCCGGAGCAGTTGAAGCTGGGGCGCTCCGGCAAGATGCAGATGTGGCAACTCGGCCTGTCTGCGTCGGCACCGGACAGCGGGCAGGTGCTGCAGCTCGGGGCCACGGCCCAGATCAGCCAGCAGAACTACGCGCGCTTTTCCAACAAGCACTTCGACGAGCTCTTCGAGAAGCAGGGCATCATGCCGGACGGCCCCGAGCGTGATGCCGTGATCCGCGAAGCGGCGAAAATCATGGTCGCGTACATGCCGTACAAGACGCGGGTGCACCGGATCGGCACCGACCTCTGGCAAGGCTGGCTGACCGGGTACAAGCGGCACCCGTTCACGCTGTCCTGGTGGCGGTACATCGACATCGACGCGGACAAGCAGCAGAAAAAGTGACAATCACGGCAATTGGCGGAAAGAACATCACCATGAACAAGACCTCGTTCCTTCTCACGGCCCTGGCTCTCGCAGGCGCTGCGCAAGCCGCCGTGATCCCGGCCGGCGTGCAGCTGCATTCGTCGCAGACGCTGATCCGCAACAACGGCTCCGAGCCCGAAACGCTCGACCCGGCCGTCGCGGAATCGGTGGGCGCGAACAACATCATGCGCGACTTGTTCGAAGGCCTCACGGCGAACGATGCGTCGGGCCACATCATCCCGGGCGCCGCCGAAAGCTGGAAGCAGGTCAATCCCACCACATGGGTGTTCAAGCTGCGGCCGACGGGCAAGTGGTCCAACGGCGACCCGGTGACGGCACAGGACTTCGTCTACGGCATCCGCCGCTTCCTCGACCCGAAGACGGCGTCCACGTATGCGACCACGTTCGGGATCTTCCTCGAGAACGGTCTCGAGGTGGCGCAGGGCAAGAAGCCGACGACCGCGCTCGGCGTGAAGGCGATCGACAAGCTCACCGTCGAATTGAAGACGGCGGGGCCCGTGCCTTTCCTGCCCGCGCTGGTTTCCAACAACAACCTCGGCGCCGTGCACGAAAAAACGGTGCAGAAGTTCGGCAAGGACTGGGTCAAGCCCGGCCACATGGTGGGCAACGGCGCTTACGTGCTCAAGGAATGGGCCGTCAACAGCAAGGTGGTCATCGAGAAGAATCCGCACTACTGGGACGCGAAGAACGTCACCCTGGAACGCGTGACCTACCTTCCCATCGAGGACGAGAACGCCGAAACCAAGCTGTTCGAAGCCGGCCAGCTCGAGTGGACGAACCAGCTGCCGCCCGGCACGTACGAGAAGTTCAAGGCGCAGTACCCGAAGGACATCAGGAACCAGCCGATCATCGGCTTGCGCTACTACTCGTTCCAGACGCAGAACCCCGCGCTGAAGGATGTGCGCGTGCGCAAGGCAATGACGATGGTGATCGACCGCGACATCCTCGCGCAGAAGGTGACGGCGGATGGCCAGACGCCCGCTTACGACGTGGTGGTCAAGGGCACGATCGGCGAGGACGTCGGAAGCTACGACTGGGCGGCCTGGCCGATGGCCAAGCGCGTGGAAGAAGCGAAGAAGCTGCTGGCTGAAGCCGGCGTGAAGCCCGGCACGAAGTACACGATGTCGTACAACACCAGCGAATACCACAAGAAGATGGCCATCTTCGCGCAGTCCGAATGGAAGACCAAGCTGGGGCTGAACATCGAGATGGAAGCCATGGAGTTCAAGGTGCTGCTGAAGAAGCGCCATGACGGCACCTTCCAGATCGCGCGCAACGGCTGGCTGGCCGATTACAACGACGCAACGACATTCCTGGCCCTCGTGCGCTGCGACTCCGACCAGAACAACAACTTCAATTGCAACCGCGAGGCCGAAAAGCTGATACAGGAAGGCTCGAACCAGGTGGACATGGAAAAGCGCCGCGTCCTTTTCACCAAGGCGGCCAAGATGATCATGGACGATTACCCGATCGTCCCGCTGCTCCAGTATTCGCTGCCGCGGCTGGTAAAATCGTACGTGGGCGGGTACTCGCTGGAAAACGTGCAAGACCGTTACCGCAGCAAGGACCTGTACATCATCAAGCACTGAGCGCGCGACCGGCGCGCCCTTTAGCGCCTGTCGCACTACCCCGCGCAGGCGCATCGCGGGGGACGAGTCCACATGTGGTCCTATACATTGCGTCGCCTCCTGGCGACGCTGCCTACTCTGCTGGCCGTGATCACGGTCTGCTACCTGCTCGTGCACGCCGCACCGGGCGGGCCGTTCGACTCCGAGCGCAAGGTCTCCGAAGCGGTCCTCGCCAACCTCCAGGCCAAGTACCACCTGGACCTGCCGCCCTTCCAGCAGTACCTCTACTACCTGAACAACCTGGTCCACGGCGACCTCGGCGCTTCGTTCCGTTATGCGGACTGGTCCGTCAATGACCTCGTCGCCGCGGCCCTGCCCGTCTCGCTGTCGATCGGGGGAACCGCGATCGTGCTGTCTTTCGTCATCGGCGTCGTGCTCGGCATCGCCGCCGCGCTGCGCCAGAACAGCGCCGCCGACTACAGCGTGATGCTGATCTCCAACATGGGCAGCGTGTTGCCTTCGTTCGTCATGGGCCCGCTTCTCGTTCTCGTGTTCGCGATCTGGGTGAAGTGGCTGCCGGCGGGCGGCTGGGAAAGCTTCAAGTGGCAGTTCATGGTGCTGCCGATCGCGCTGCTGACGTTCATCAACATCGCGACGATCGCGCGCGTCATGCGCGGAAGCATGATCGAAGTGCTGCACAGCAACTTCATCCGAACCGCGCGCGCCAAGGGGCTTCCCACCCGCATCGTCGTGTTCCGGCACGCGCTCAAGCCCGCGCTGCTGCCGGTGGTTTCCGTGCTGGGCCCGCTGACGATCTCGTCGATCACTTCCGCACTGGTGACCGAGACGATCTTTTCGCTGCCGGGCATCGGCAAGCTGATCGTCAACGGCGCCGGCAACCGCGACTACACACTGGTGCTGGGCCTGGTCGTGCTGATCACGGTGCTGGCCGTCCTCCTCAACCTGCTGGTCGACCTCGCGTACGCCGCGCTCGACCCGAAGATCCGCTACTAGCATGCTGCTCTACACGAAGAAGGACGACGCGCTCGTCGCCACGCTCGAAGAAGCGGCAAAGGTGCCGCCGGGGCGCAGCCCCTGGGCCGACGCACGCGGGCGCTTCCTGCGCAACAAGGCGGCAGTCGCGGCGCTGGTCGCGCTTGTGGTGATCACGCTGATTTGCATCTTCGGCCCGATGGTGCTGCCCTACGAGTTCGACACGGCCGACTGGGACGCGATGAAGCTGCCCCCGTCGATGCAAGGCCACCACTTCTGGGGCACCGACGAATCGGGCCGCGACCTGCTCGTGCGCGCGCTGATCGGTGGCCGCATCTCCCTGATGGTCGGCATCCTGGCGACCATCTGCTCGGTCGTCGTGGGCATCGTGTGGGGCGCCACCGCGGGCTTCCTCGGCGGCAAGGTCGACGGCGTGATGATGCGCATCGTGGACATGATGTATGCGATCCCGTACCTGCTGATCGCGATCCTGCTGGTCACGATCCTCGGCCGCGAGTTCTATCTGGTGGTGCTCACGATCACGGCGTTCTCATGGATGGACATGGCGCGCGTCGTGCGCGGCCAGACACTGTCGCTGCGCTCGATGGAGTTCGTGGAAGCCGCGCGTGCGATCGGCGTGCCGACGCGCCGCATCATCTTCGCGCACATCGTCCCGAACCTTCTCGGCGTGGTGGTGATCTACACGACCGTGACCGTGCCGGGCGTGATCCTGACCGAATCCGTGCTGTCGTTCCTCGGCCTGGGCATCCAGGAGCCGATGACCAGCTGGGGCGTGCTGATCCACGACGGCAGCGGCGTGATGGAAGTGGCGCCGTGGCTGCTGCTGTTCCCCTGCGCGATGCTGTCGCTCACCCTGTATTGCTTCAATTTCATCGGCGACGGCCTGCGCGACGCGCTCGATCCCAAACAGCGATGACCCAACTCATTGATGTCCAGGACCTCAACGTGAGGTTCGAAACGCCCGAGGGCGTGGTCACCGCCGTCAACGGCCTGTCGTTCGCGCTAGAGCGCGGCCAGACCTTCGGCATCGTCGGCGAATCGGGCTCGGGCAAGAGCCAGAGCATGATGGCCATCATGGGCCTGCTCGCGGCCAATGGCAGCGCGAGCGGCAAGGCGCTGTTCAACGGCGAAGACCTGCTCACGATGCCGGCGGCCAAGTTGAACCGGATCCGCGGCAACCGCGTCGCGATGATCTTCCAGGACCCGATGACGTCGCTCAACCCGTATCTGACGGTGGAGCGGCAGATGACCGAAGTGCTGGAGCTGCACAAGGGCCTGACGCGCAAGAGCGCACTGTCACTCGCGATCCAGACGCTCGAACAGGTGCGCATCCCCGACGCCGCACGGCGCATCCGCATGTACCCGCACGAATTCTCGGGCGGCATGCGCCAGCGGATCATGATCGCGATGGCCCTGCTCTGCCAACCCGACCTGCTGATCGCCGACGAGCCGACAACCGCACTCGACGTCACGGTGCAGGCGCAGACGATGCAGCTGCTGCGCGACCTGCAACGCGATTTCGGCACCGCCATCATCCTGATCACGCACGACCTCGGCGTCGTGGCGGGCCTGTGCGACCAGGTGATGGTCCTCTACGGTGGCCGCATCATGGAGCAAGGCAGTGCGGAGGCGATCTTCTATCGCCCCACGCATCCATACACGCTCGGCCTGCTCGGCGCCGTGCCCAAGCTCGATCACGAAGGCGAGAAGCTCGTCGCGATTCCCGGCGTGCCGCCGAACATGGCGAAGCTGCCGCCCGGCTGCCCGTTCACCGAGCGTTGCCCGTTCGTGATGGACATCTGTGCGACGAACCGCCCGCCGCTGGAGCCCGCGATCAACGACCCGATGGTGCTTCGCGCGTGCCATCGTGCAGTGGCCGACATCGCGCGCGACGCTGAACTGGTGTTGCCCTCATGAGTGCCGTGCTGCAAGACTCCATGGAAGGCCGGCAGCCGCTGCTGTCGGTGCGCGACCTGCACGTGCATTTCAACGTGCGTGGCGAAGGCCTGTTTCCGAAGAAGCGCACGTTGAAGGCGGTCAACGGCGTCAGTCTCGATCTCTATCCGGGCGAGACGCTGGGCATCGTCGGCGAATCGGGCTGCGGCAAGTCCACGCTCGCACGCGCACTGCTCAATCTGATCCCCGCGACGTCGGGCCACGTGGTGTGGCTCGGCAAGGACATGGCGGGCGCGAAGCCCCCGGAATGGCACGACGTGCGCAAGAACGTGCAGATGGTGTTCCAGGACCCGCTGGCGTCGCTGAACCCGCGCATGAACGTGCTGCAACTTATCGGCGAGCCGCTGCGCACGCACAAGCCGGAGCTGTCGAAGGAAGAAGTGAAGGCGCGCGTGAAGCAGGTGATGGCGCGCGTCGGCCTCATGGACAACCAGCTCTATCGCTACCCGCATGAATTTTCCGGCGGGCAGTGCCAGCGCATCGGCATCGCGCGTGCACTGATCCTCGAGCCGAAATTGATCGTGTGCGACGAGCCGGTGTCGGCACTCGACGTTTCCATCCAGGCCCAGATCATCAACCTGCTCAAGGACCTGCAGGCGCAGATGCACCTCGCGCTGATCTTCATCGCTCACGACCTGGCCGTGGTCAAGCACGTGAGCCAGCGCATCCTCGTGATGTATCTCGGCCGGGTGATGGAACTCGCGGACAAGCACGAGTTGTATGCGAGCCCGAAGCACCCGTACACACGCGCGCTGCTGTCGGCGGTGCCGCTCGCGGACCCGCGCCTCGAGCGCGGCAAGCAGGTCCAGATGCTTCCCGGCGACTTGCCCTCGCCGATCTCGCCGCCGAGCGGGTGTGTGTTCCGCACGCGCTGCCCCCATGCGTTCGACAAGTGCGCAGCCGAAGTGCCGCCGCTGATCCCGGTCAACCCGCAGTCGCAGGCAGCCTGCTGGCTGTATTGATGAAAGCCGAGCCGGAAGCGCCGGGCGAGGCGCCTTCCACTGCTGATACCGCAGCAAAGGGCTTCTCGTTCCCGTGGCAGATCGCCGCGAACGACCTGCTGCGCGACAAGCTTTATCGGCGCCTCTGGCTGTCGATCCTGACCAGCAGCTTCGGCGCGCAGATCACGCTGCTCGCGATTCCGCTCACCGCTGCGGTGCTGCTGCACGCGACGCCAACGCAAATGGGCTTGCTCACGTCGATGGAGCTCGCTCCCTTCGTGCTGTTCTCGCTGCCTTCCGGCGTGTGGCTCGACCGCGTGCGCAAGCTTCCTGTCTATGTCGCAGGGGAGCTGACGGTCGGACTCATCCTGGCTACCGTGCCGCTGGTGTGGGCGTTCGGCCTGCTGTCGCTCACTTACCTGTATTTCGTTTCGTTCGTCATCGGCTGCGTGTTCACCACCGCCGGGTCTGCGTCGCAGATCGTGCTGACACAGATCGTGCCGCGCGAGCGCCTCGTCGAAGCGCACGCGAAGAACGCGTTGGCGAACTCGTTGGCAGACGTGACCGGCCCCGGCATCGCGGGGGCGCTGATCCGCCTTGTCGGTGCGCCCCTGGCTTTGATCGTCGACTCCGTGCTGCTGCTGGGCAGCGTGATGATCCTGCGCGGCCTGAAGATCGAAGAGAAGCCCAATCGGGACGTCCCTGAAAGCTTCTGGCACGCCCTGAAGGAAGGACTGCACTTCGTCGCCGGCGTCCGATTGCTCGTGGTGATGGCGATCATGGTGGGGTTGTGGCAGCTGTGCCATCACTCGGCGATGGTGGTGCAGATCCTCTTCGCCACGCGCGAGCTGGGGCTGGACGAAAAGGAAGTGGGCCTTTGCTACGTGGGCCTCGGTGTCGGCACCATCGCGGCGGGGGCGTTCGGCAACAGTATCTCGCGTCGCATCGGCGTCGGCGCCAGCCTGATCTGGGGCTTTGCGGTCTGCGGCATCGGCTGGCTGCAGCTCGCGGCCGCGCCCAAGGGTCCGCTTGGCGTCGCGTCGTTCGTGCTGATGCTGGCGTGCTTCGGGTTCGGCGCGGTGCTCATCTTCATCAACTTCCTTTCCTTGCGGCAAGCGGTCACGCCCGAGCCGCTGCTCGGCCGCATGACCAGCACGATGCGGTGGTTGATCCTGTTGCCGTCGATTCCGGGCGCACTCCTCGGTGGCTGGCTCGGCGAACACCTCGGCTTGCGCGTTGCGCTGACGACCGGCGGCGTGGGCGCGCTGGTGCTTGCACTGGTGGGCTGGCGCCTCACCCACCTCGCCAGCCAATTCAAGCTGCCCCAGGCAGCCGCCTGACGCTGGCTCAGGCATTGCTCCTACAGCCGCGCTTGAGCGGGGCTTCGAACAATCGCTTTCAGTCTGCGGCGTAGTCCGCGGGCTGCGCACGCCCGTTGAAGGTGTGTCCTCTCCAAAAAAGGAAACGATGATGAACTCCCTCCGCAGATTCGGCTTTCTGCTGGTGGCGGCTTTCGGGCTGATGCTCGGCAGCACCGCGGCCCAGGCCGACCCGCCTTACCGCGTCGCGCGCCTGTCGTTCACCAGCGGCAACGTAGGCTTCTCGCCCGCAGGCGAAGCCGACTGGTCGCACGCGGCCGTCAACCGCCCTTTGATCAACGGTGACCGCCTTTGGGTGCCCAATCGTGCGCGCGCCGAAATCCAGCTCGGCGGCACGGTCA
>DATLBJ010000158.1:0-9054 GCA_035526975.1 Ramlibacter sp. | reverse complement strand
GTCGACATACCGAAAGTCCCGGACGATTTCAGCGAGATCCCGCGCGACTGCCAATTCGGGCCCGGACAGGCACTTGGGCAGTAGATCGAGCTCACCGTCCTTCACTAACGTGAGAACGACTAGCACGACTTGTTCCGCACGGTTGTTCATGCGGTCTAACGTGATATGGCCGACAACCAAGTCGGATAACAAAGTCGCGCGCTGCCCATCATCACCCCGTTACTTCGTCTAAGTGCCTGATTTATATCAGCGCCTCTTTCACACTCAAGTCATTCGCTTCCCCAATTTGAAGGGGAATATGACTTCAGCGTCGGAAATCACCGCTGCCGGTCGTCCAACATCGGCGGCCACTTCGCCGGCAGGCCTTGTCATTGCTGGATTTTGGCGCAATACTGTATTTATGACCAGTTACGAAAATCCCGCGCAACCCGTCACTTCCGTGCACGCATCGCGTCCCTCATTTCGCGCGACGAAGTTGCTCGGGCAGCTTCGCGAGCGGCTGCGCTATTTGCACTACAGCTTGCGCACCGAGGAGACGTACGTGTCGTGGGTGCGGTTCTTCGTGCACTTCCACGGCCTGCGGCATCCGCGCGAAATGGGCAAGGCGGAGATCGAAGCGTTTCTCACGATGCTGGCGACCGAGCGCAAGGTTTCGGTGTCGACGCACCGGCAGGCGTTGAGCGCCCTCCTCTTCCTGTACAAGGAAGTGCTCGCGATGGATCTGCCGTGGCTCGGCGAGATCGGGAGGCCTTCGCCGAAGAAGCGCATCCCTTCCGTGCTGACGGTGGCCGAGGTGCAGCTGCTGCTGTCGTTCATGGACGGCGAGTGCGGCCTGCTCGCGCGCGTCCTCTATGGGACCGGCATGCGGCTGAACGAGGCACTCGCGCTGCGCGTGAAAGACGTGGACTTTGCGCGGCACGCCATCGTCGTTCGCGAAGGCAAGGGAGCAAAAGACCGCGTCGTCATGCTGCCCCATTCGATCACCCCTTGGCTGCAGAACCAGCTCGGTGCTTCGCGCCGCCTGTGGGAGCAGGATCGGGCCGCCAATCGCCCTGGCGTCGCGATGCCCGGTGCGCTGGAGCGCAAGTACCCGCGTGCGGGCTTGTCATGGGCCTGGCACTGGGTGTTTCCCGCGCCCAGGTTGTCGACCGATCCGCGGTCCGGCATCGAGCGGCGCCATCATCTGTACGAAGAGAAACTGTCCCGGGAGTTGCGGCGCGCGAGGGAAGGTGCGGGCGTCGCCAAACACGTCTCCGCACACACGCTGCGCCATTCGTTCGCCACTCACCTGTTGCAGTCGGGCGTGGACATCCGCACCGTGCAGGAACTGCTGGGCCACTCCGACGTATCGACGACCATGATCTATACGCACGTGATCAAGGTCGCTGCCGGCGGCACGGGCAGCCCTCTCGATGCACTGCCCGCGGTGGTAGCCGCTGCCCAGGCGGCGCGCGAGCCTGCCGCCAGCTATGCCACTTTCAACATTCGAATGAGCAGCGATGCGCCGGCGGACGCCAGCGCCACCGCAATTCCCCAATCCCCTGCGGAATTGTCCCACCCCCCGCCGTCTGCACTCCCCGACGCCTGCAGCGCCCAGATCGACGTGTTGTACAGCCCGTGCAGCGCGATGCACGGGATCAGCGAGCGCGTGCGCTCATACAACCAGCCAAGCAGCACGCCGAGCAGGAACGCGATGACGAACTGGTAGATGTTCAGGTGCGCGGCGCCGAAGATCAGGGCCGACGCCAGGATGGCCTTGCGGCGGTCGTACTGGTGCAGGAACGCACGCAGGATGATCCCGCGGAACAACATCTCCTCGAGCACGGGCGCCAGCAGGCACATGCCCAGCACCGACGCGAGGTTGCCGGCGGCCATGCGCTCGAACATCTGCTGCTCCCAACGCGCCATGGGCAGCACGGAGACGAGCAGTTGGGCGATCGTGCTTCCGATCAGCAGCATCAGCGGCACCAGCATCGCAACCGGCGGCACGATGAGCAGCGTGATCGACCGGATCGAGTGGCGCGACGGATGCAGCAAGCCGCGAAAGGTCATGTTCTTCGCGTTCATCAACACTGCGAAGACCACGGCGTTTCCCAGCAGCGTGGTGAAAGCGCCGAGCTGCGGCAGCGTGAGGTCCAGGATGCCGCGCGAGTCATACAGCGCCAGCCCGATCACATACTCGGTCAGGAACACCGCGACCACGAGCAGGAGCGCTTGCGTTATGGAGGGAAAGGCGTCGTCTTTCATGAGTGGTCGCCCTTATACCCCGTTCTGCTAACCTCGATCCATGGCTGTTACACCGCCAGCGCCACGCGCGATCGCGCTCGCCGGCCCGACCGCTTCGGGCAAGACGGCGCTGTCGCTGGCGATTGCGCGTGAATGGGATTCGGAAGTCGTCAGTGTCGATTCGGCGCTGGTGTACCGCGGCATGGACATCGGCACTGCGAAGCCGTCGCACGAAGAGCGTGCGCTTGTCCCGCATCACCTGATCGACATCCGCGATCCCCGCGATGCGTACAGCGCCGCAGAATTTGCAAGCGATGCTGCGCGGCTGATTGCCGGGATCAATGCACGCGGTCGCATTGCCCTGCTGGTGGGCGGGACCATGCTGTATTTCAAGGCTCTGTTCGAAGGTTTGGATGCGATGCCGCCGGCGCAGCCGGAGATTCGAGCGCAAATCGAATCCGAAGCGGCGCAGCGCGGCTGGCCGGCGATGCACGATGAGCTGGCGCGTGGCGATGTGCTAACCGCCGCGCGTGTCGCGCCAAACGACTCTCAGCGCATTCAACGCGCGCTGGAGGTGTTGCGGTCCACGGGCCGCGCGATCTCGAGCTTTCACGGCGACAAGCGCGGCGGACACGCCGGCATCCCGCTCTTTGCGCTGGAGCCGCAAGATCGCGCGTGGCTGCACGAACGGATTGCGCTGCGGTTCGATGCGATGCTCGCGGCGGGCTTCATCGACGAAGTGACGGCGCTGCGTGCGCGCGGCGATCTCGATGCATCGATGCCCAGCATGCGCGCCGTCGGCTATCGGCAGGCATGGGGGGCGCTCGATGGCGCCTTTCCTCTTTCCGAACTGCGCGACCGCGGCGTCTTTGCGACGCGGCAACTCGCCAAGCGGCAACTGACCTGGCTGCGCGGAATGAAGGACCGCATCGTGATCGCCTGCGATTCGCCCGATGCGCAATCAAGCCTGATGCGCCACGTGCGAGAGGTCGTGTGAGCCTGGTCCTGGCGCACGTCACGAAGCGCTATGGCGAAGTGCCGGTGTTCGCGAACGTCTCGCTCGAAGTAGCGCCGGGCGAATTCGTGGCGATCGTCGGCGAATCGGGCGTCGGCAAGTCCACGCTGCTCAATTGCATGGCGGGGCTCGATACCTGGGAAGAAGGCACGATCACGCTCGACGGCGCGGACATCGGCGCGCTCACCAGCGACCAGCGCGCACTGCTTCGCCGCAAGAGCGTCGGCTTCGTCTTCCAGGCTTTCCACGTGCTGCCGCACCTCGACGTCGCGCAGAACATCGCGCTGCCGTTGTTGTTGCTCGGTGCGCCCGACGATGACCGTGTTGCTGCGATGCTCGAAGCGGTGGGCCTGGACGGTTTGGGCGAGCGCTTGCCGCAACAGCTATCCGGTGGGCAACTCCAGCGCGTTGCCATCGCGCGTGCGCTCGTCCACAGGCCGTCCCTCCTGCTCGCCGACGAGCCGACAGGCAACCTCGACCCCCGCACCGCGGCGAAAGTGATGGACGTGTTGATCGGCCAGGCGCGCGAGCAAGGCGCTTCGCTCGTGCTCGTCACGCATTCGGAAAGCGCGTCGACGCGCGCGGACCGCGTGCTGGTGTTGACCAGCGAAGGCATCGCGCCCCACCCGTGATCACGAGGCGCGCTTCATCGCCTCGATGACGGAGCGCACCTCCTCGATCGGCATCTGCCCCGGCGCGGAACTGCCGGTGACCACGGCGAACGTCAGCGCCGAGCCGAAGAGCCAGCCGTTTGTCCGCGTGATCGCGCCGACCTGCCCCATCGCCATGCTGATGACGGGGATCAACAGTTGGCGGCTTGCGCGCGACGTGGCGGCCAGCAGCACGAAGACATCGTCATTCGACTTGGGCATCACGGCGATCTTCGCGACATCGGCGCCGAGCGCCTGCGCGCGCTCGAACTTCGCCACGAGATCGTCCACCATCGGCGTCGCATTGAAATCATGGAACGAGAGGACCAGCGGGATCTGCATCGCGCGCGCATAGTCGCGCACGGCCGCCACATGCGTCGGCTCGTTGTCCATCTCGAAATCGACGAGGTCCGTTGCGCCGTTCGCGCACACGGCGCGGTACAGGTCCACCACCTCCTGCTCGCGCAACGGGATCTTCTCGCCGCCCTGGCGCTCATTCCGGCGGGTGAAGAGGATCGGAATGCCCGCGGCCGTGGTTTTCAGGCACGCCGCAGTCTTGACGACGGTGCGCGGATCGCCGATGCCCTCGAAGAAGTCGACTCGCCACTCGATCACGTCGGGTTTCTTCGCCACAACGGCCTTGCATTCCTCGATCAGCGCTTCGGCCGACCGCGCAACGAGCGGAGCGCACACCGCCGGGTACGGCAGCGCCTGCCCGTGCAGCGTGATCGGCCGGCCTTGCATCAGCCCACCAGTTGCGCGAAGCGCGTGATGTCGACGTTGCCGCCGGAGATGAGGATGCCGACGCGCTTGCCGCGAATGTCGACTCCGCCGTGCCGTGCGCCTGCAAAGCCAAGGCAGCCCGTGGGCTCCACGATCATCTTCATGCGCCCGGCAAAGAAGCGCATCGACTGCACGAGTTGATCGTCCGTCGCCGTGAGGATGTCGGTGACATCGCGCCGGATCACGCCGAATGTCAGGTCGCCCAGGTGCTGCGTCTGCGCTCCGTCCGCGAGCGTCCTGGGCACGGGGATGTCGACGATCTCGCCTTTGCGCAGCGACTGCTGGCCATCGTTGCCAGCCTCGGGTTCCACGCCGTACACCTTGCAGTTCGGCGACAGGGCTTTTGCCGCGAGCACGCTGCCCGATAGCAGCCCGCCTCCGCCCAATGGCGTGAACAGCAAATCGAGTTCGCCCACTTCGTCGATCAGTTCCTTCACCGCCGTGCCCTGCCCGGCGATCACGTCTCGATGGTTGAACGGCGGGATCAGCGTCATGCCACGTTGCGCGGCAACTTCCTTCGTGAGCGCTTCGCGATCGACCTTGTAGCGGTCGAACGTGATCACCTCGGCGCCATAGCCGCGCGTCGCCTCGAGCTTCGCGGCCGGTGCGTCCAGCGGCATCAGGATGACGGCAGGAATCCCCAGCAGCCGCGCGGCCAATGCGATCGCCTGTGCATGGTTGCCCGACGAGAACGCGATGACGCCCGCGCGCTTCTGCCCGGGTGTGAATTTTGACAACGAATTGAATGCGCCGCGAAACTTGAAGGCACCCATTCGCTGGAAGTTTTCGCACTTGAAAAACAGGCTGGCGCCGAGCTGCGCGTCGGCCGTTGCCGAGCGCAGCGTGGGTGTGCGATGCGCGTGGCCTTCGATGCGTTGCGCAGCGGCGGCGACGTCGTCGTAGGTGGGGAGTTCAAGGGGCATGGCTCAAGCTTAGCTCAACGAGCACTGCCGACCTTTTCCTACATTGCGCGATGCGACAAGTAGCCAAGATGGCCATATTCCAACCAAGGAGATATACAGATGGCCACCCGTGCTGCCAAGGACGCGTGCGACTTGCTCGACGCGGACCACAGGAACGTCAAGAAGATGTTCAAGGAATACGAAGAACTCTCGGGCTCGCGCGCCCGCAGTGCTGCGCAGAAGAAGATGGAGCTGGCGCGGCAGATCTGCATGGAACTGACCGTGCACGCGCAGATCGAGGAAGAGATTTTCTATCCGGCCTGCCGCGAGGCGATCAAGGACACGGACATCCTCGACGAGGCCACCGTGGAACACCAGACCGCCAAGGACCTGATCGCGCAGATCGAGCAAGGCAGCGAAGCCGACGAGATGTTCGACGCCAAGGTGAAGGTGCTGGGCGAGTACATCGACCACCACGTCAAGGAAGAAAAGAACGAGCTCTTCCCGAAAGCCCGCGCGGCGGGCCGCAAGCTCGACCTCGTCGCCATGCGCGACGAGCTCGAAGCGCGCAAGGAAGAACTGATGTCCGAGATGGGGGCAGCGGCGTAACGCCAATGCCGTGACAATGCGGGGGTGCTGAGGCTCCTTCGCACTTTTTCGTGGACGGCGCTGCGCCACCAGCCGTGGCTCGGCGCCGTTGCCGTGCTCGCGGTCATGCTCGGCGTGGCCCTGGCCTTCTCCGTTCACCTGATCAACCAGTCGGCGCTCGCGGAATTCTCGAGTGCCGTTCGCACGACCGGGGGGCAACCGGATCTCGAGTTGCGAGCCAGTGGCGGTCGCATCGACGAAGCACTGTTCGGGCGCGTCGCGTCGCGTCGCGAAGTGGACCTCGCGGGTCCGGTGCTCGAGCTTTCCACTTTCACGATCGATGCGCACGGCGATCGCAAGTCGTTGCGTGTCGTCGGTGTCGATTTGCTCGTCACGCCGATGCTCGCGCCCGCGTTGATGCCGGGGATCGACGCAGGCGCAGATCGAACCGCCGTCTTCGCACCGGGCGTGGTGTTCCTCAATCCTGCCGCGCGGCAACTGGTGGGCGATGCGCCGACATTGCAGATCCAGGCGGGCCTCGCGATGCGTGAAGCGCGTGTGGCAGGAAGCGTGTCCGCGGGTGGGCCGCCGCTGGCAGTGATGGACATCGGGGCGGCGCAGGATTTCTTCGGCCGCGGCGGCGGGCTCACGCGCATCGACGTGCGGCTGGTGCCGGGGGCCGATCGCGCGGCGTTCGTCGATTCGCTCCGGTTGCCGCCGGATGTCCTCGCAGAACAGCCTGCCGATGCGGCGCAACGTGCGGGGCAACTGTCTCGCGCGTATCGCGTGAACCTGACCGTGCTGGCACTGGTCGCGCTGTTCACGGGGTCGTTCCTCGTGTACTCGGTGCTGGCGCTCAGCGTCGCGCGGCGTGCGCAGCAGTTCGCGCTGCTGGGCGTGCTCGGGCTCACGCCTGCGCAGCGACGGATGATCGTCGTGGTGGAGTCCCTCGCCTTGGGGATCGTGGGGAGCGCACTGGGGATCGCGCTGGGCGCGCTGCTGGCCGATGCCGCCCTGCGCCTGCTGGGCGGGGACTTGGGCGGGGGCTACTTTCCCGGCGTGGCGCCTTCGCTTCACTGGAGCACCCCGGCTGCCTTGATGTATGGCGGGCTCGGGTGCCTTGCCGCGGTTGCCGGAGGATGGCTTCCCGCGCGAGCCGCCGAACGCTTGCCTCTGGCACAGACGCTCAAGGGACTCGGCGCGCCGGCATCTCACTCGCGCGTCCCGTTGCTGAGCCTTGTGATGCTGGCGGGATCCATCGCGTGTGCGCTGCTGCCGCCGATCGCGGGAATCCCGCTCGGCGCGTATCTTTCCGTCGGCTTGCTCCTTGTTGGAGGGATCGGAGCGCTGCCCGGCGCTGTCGCCCTGGTCTACGACCGCCTTGCTCCCGTCGTGCGTAACCGCGCCCTGCCGATGCTCGCGATCGAACGCGCACGCCGCGTGCGCGAGAGCGCGGCGATCGCGGTCAGCGGCGTCGTCGCTTCACTCAGCCTCGCGGTGGCATTGACCGTGATGGTCGCGAGCTTCCGCGATTCCGTCGCGCACTGGCTCGATGTGATCCTGCCTGCCGACCTGTACGTTCGCGCGACCGTGTCGTCGCTGAGCTCGGAAAGCACGTGGTTCCCGGCGGAGTTCGTGCACCAAGTCTCGCGTATCGCCGGAGTGAAGCGACTCGCAGCGCAGCGCCTTCGCCCCCTGTTGCTCGATCCCACGCTGCCCCCCGTCACGCTTCTGGCCCGAGACATGGACGATCCGGGGCGATCGCTGCCGATGCTCGGCGAGCCGGTCCGAGGTCCCGCAGGCGCGATTCCTATCTACGTCAGCGAAGCGATGGTGGACCTTCACCATGCGCGCGTCGGAGATGAATTCGCGCCGCTGGCGCATTCGCTCGGTACTGCGTCGAAGTTCTTCGTGGCCGGCGTGTGGCGCGATTACGTGCGGCAGACCGGTGCGATCGCGATGCAGCGTGCGGACTACGAGCGAATCACGGGCGATTCCCGCGCGAACGACTTGCAGCTTTGGCTGGATTCCGGCGCAGACCCATCGAAAGTCGAACAGGCGACCCGCGAAGCCGCTCGCAGCGCGGGAGCAATCGACAGCGCGATCGACTTCGCGTCGGCGAGCGAGTTGCGAAGCATCTCGCTGCGCATCTTCGACCGCAGCTTCGCGGTGACGTACTGGTTGCAGGCGGTGGCGATCGGGATCGGGTTGTTCGGTGTGGCAGCGAGCTTTGCGGCGCAAGTGCTCGCGCGGCGCAAGGAATTCGGCTTGCTCGCGCATCTGGGCCTCACGCGGGGGCAGATCCTGGGCGTGGTCGCGGGTGAAGGCGCGGCATGGACAGCCATCGGCTCGATGGCGGGACTGGTGCTTGGCCTCGCAGTGGCCGTCGTGCTGGTGCACGTGGTCAACCCGCAGAGCTTCCACTGGACGATGGACATGCTCGTGCCGTGGTCGCGCCTCTTGCTCCTGTGTGTCGCGGTCGTGGCGGCGGGCACGATCACCGCGCGGCTCGCGGGCGGTGCAGCCGCAACGCGCGACGCAGTGCTCGCAGTGAAGGAAGACTGGTGATCGCGCGGCGGTCCTTGTTGCGCGCCCTGCCGTTGCTGGCACTCGGCGAAGGCGCGCACGCCCTTTCCCCCGCGCATATCGAGTTCCCGCGCGACCATGGCGCGCACCCCGACCTGCGCACGGAGTGGTGGTACATCACGGGCCGGCTTGTCGCAGGCACGCGCGAGTTCGGCTTCCAGGTGACGTTCTTTCGCAGCCGCGTCGATGCGACGCAATCGATGCAGTCACGCTTTGCTGCGAAACAGCTTGTCTTCGCACACGCGGCGCTCACCGACGTCGAAGGCAAGCGGCTGTGGCACGACCAGCGAATCGCCCGCGAGGG
>DATLBJ010000157.1:0-8200 GCA_035526975.1 Ramlibacter sp. | reverse complement strand
GAGCGGCGAACCGGGTATTCGCCGGAAGAAGTGCTGGGGCGCACGCCGCGCCTGCTGCAGGGCCCGGGGACGCAGCGCGACGAGCTCGACCGGATCCGCTCCGCGATGGAGCAATGGCAACCTGCGCGGGTCGACCTCATCAACTACAAGAAGAGCGGGGAGGCTTTCTGGGTGGACCTCGAGGTATCGCCGGTGTGGGACCAGGCTCGCAAGCTCACCCACTGGGTCGCTGTCGGCCGCGACATCACCGAGCGCAAGACCGCCGAAGAAAAGATCCAGTACCTCGCCTTCTACGACCCGCTCACGCGCCTGCCCAACCGGCAGCTGCTGCTCGACCGCCTGCATCGCGCGGTGTCCGAAGGCAAGGGATCGGGCGAGGGCGCGCTGATGTTCATCGACCTGGACAACTTCAAGGTGCTCAACGACACGCTGGGGCACCAGAAGGGCGACCAGCTGTTGCAGCAAGTGGCGGAGCGTTTGCGCTCCTGCGTTGCGCGCGGCGACACCGTTGCGCGACTGGGCGGCGATGAATTCGTGATCCTGCTGGAGGATACGGGACAAAAGCCGTTCGACCCGATCGTCGGTGCGCGCGCCGTGAGCGAACGCATCCTCACGAAACTCGGCGAGCCCTACCAGCTTTCAGGCTACCTGCATCACTCCACATGCAGCATCGGCGTCACGCTGTTCGGCACGGCGCCGTGGACGGTGAGTGAACTGCTCAAGCAGGCGGACCTGGCGATGTACCAGGCCAAGAGCGCGGGCCGCAACGCCGTGCGCTTCTTCGATCCGGAGATGCAGGCGGTGGCCACCGCGAATGCGGCGCTCGCCACGGACCTGCGTCAGGCGTGGCGCGAAGGCCAGTTCCTCATCGACTACCAGCCACAGGTCGGCGCCGACGGCCGGATGACGGGCGTGGAGGCGCTGCTGCGCTGGAAGCACCCGCGGCGCGACATGGTGCCGCCGTCGCACTTCATCTCCACCGCCGAAGAGACCTCGCTGATCGTCCCGATCGGCCGCTGGGTGCTCGAGCAGGCGTGCGCGCAGCTCGCGAAATGGGCGCTGAACCCCGAGCGCGCGCACTTGTCGATCGCGGTCAATGTGAGCGTGCGCCAGTTCCGCGACCCGGACTTCGTCGACCAGGTCATGCACGCGATCGGCGGCCATGCCTTCGAGCCGAGGAAGCTCAAGCTGGAACTCACCGAAAGCCTGCTGGCCGAAGGCATCGACGTCACGATCGCCAAGATGGCGAGCCTGAAGGAGCGCGGCGTCACGCTGTCGATCGACGACTTCGGGATGGGTTACTCGTCGCTGTCGTACCTGAAGCGCCTGCCGATCGACCAGCTGAAGATCGACCGCGAGTTCGTCAAGGACATCCTCACCGATGCGAACGACGCGGCGATCGCGCGCACGATCATCCACCTGGCGCGCAGCCTCGGGCTCGATGTGATCGCAGAAGGGGTGGAGACATCCGAGCAGCGCGACTTCCTTGCAAAGGAAGGCTGCTACCAGTACCAGGGCTACCTGTTCTGCAAGCCGCTGGCGATCGACGAACTCGAAAAGTTCATCGAGTCCACCCCGCGATGAAACTCAATGGGGCGCGATCTGCAAGGGCGCCGTGGCGAGATGGCGCGGCACGCGCAAGGTGATGTAGTCGCTGCCTCGCACGAGGTCCACGCTCTCGGCCAGCGCCAGCGCCTGCACGTCCGACCAATCCAGGTGGCGGTACGTGGGCTCGAATGAAAGGCCTTCGTAGTCATCCTCGCGCGGGCTGATGCGCACGGTGACTTCGCCGACCTGCCCGTCGATCTCGCCCTTGACCTCGACGCGGCAGGGCGTGCCGGCGGCATCGGTCAGCGTGATCAGCGATGCGATCAGCAGGTTGCGCAGCACGACGCGCGACACCTGGAAGTTCGTGTCGGCGCAATCCGTCTCCACGACGAAGCCGCGGAAGTTGAAATTGCTCGCGAGCAGGCCGACGCATTCGGCGACGCCGTCGCACAGCTTCACGCCTTCGTCTTCACCGGGTTCGAGCCATGCCGCGACCTTCAGGCAGTTGGCCACGGCTTCGCGCGCGAGGCGGTTGAGCTTGCCGATGCTGGAATGGAATTCGGCGGGGTCGGGCGAGCCGCGTTCGAGCTTCGCGTTCATCACCTCCGCCATCATCGCGATGGCTTGCAGGTTCACCACCATGTCGTGCTTCAGGGCAGGCCCGAGGCGGCGCAGGACGCCATAGCGCGCCGCTTCCGCGCCGGCGCGCGATCGTTTGCCTGAATTGGGAAGCGCAGGATCGGTCCCGCGCGTGTCGGACGCTGTGGAATTTGCAACGATTGCCATGTGCGTCGAATCGTGCCCCATGCACGCAAGCGCAGCCGTAGGATTGGGCTCATGCCTCTGTAGGAGAAGGCCCCCGGCGCGTAAACTCTTTCAGCGATGAACAAGGCCTTCACCAAGGAGAGCGACAGCGACGACGACGATGACGACGGCGCGCTGCCGCAGATACCTGCGGGCACGAAAAATTACATCACGCCACAAGGCTACGCGCGCCTGCGCGAAGAATTGTTCCAGCTCATCGACGAAGAGCGCCCGAAGGTCGTCGAGGTCGTGCACTGGGCCGCGAGCAACGGGGACCGCAGCGAGAACGGCGACTACATCTACGGCAAGAAGCGCCTGCGCGAGATCGACCGCCGCATCCGTTTCCTCACCAAGCGACTGGAGATCGCGGAAGTCGCGGATCCCACGCTGCATCACGGCAGCGACCAGATCTTCTTTGGAGCGACGGTGACCTACGCCGACGAGAACGGCGAAGAGCGCACGGTGACGATCAAGGGCATCGACGAGGCCGACCAGATGCACGGCGAAGTGAGCTGGATCTCGCCCATCGCCCGCGCGCTGCTCAAGTCGCGCGAAGGCGACGTCGTGAAGCTCGTCACGCCTTCAGGTGCGCACGAGATCGAGATCGTCGAAGTGAAGTACCCATCCAGGTGATGTCAGCGCTCAGCGGCCGGGCCGCACGCGCGTCACCTTCATGACCGACGGCGTGCGCTTGAGCGTGCGAAGCGCCTGTTCGAGGTGCGACTTGTCGCGCACGGCCACCAGGAAGCGCAGGTCGGTCGCGTCCTGCGCTTTTTCTTCGTCCATGTCGACGTGCGTGATGTCCGCTTCGGCGCTCGCCAGTGCGGCCGCCACGCGCGCGAGCACGCCCTTGCCATTGGCGACGGTGACGAGCAGGTTGGTTTCGAACGGCCGCACGGGCTCGTCGGCCCATTCGACGCCGATGAAGCGCTCGGCATCCTTGTGCTGCAGGCGTTTCGCAACGGCGCAATCGTCGCAATGCACGACCAGGCCTTCGCCGCGGCCGAGGTAGCCGACGATGCGGTCGCCCGGCACCGGGCGGCAGCACGTGGCGAACTGCACCGACGCGTTCTCGCTGCCGTCGAGCGTGACTTCGCCTTGCGACACATTCTCGTGCGCGGTGTAGCGCTCGCGCGTGATCAGCAGCGCATCGGGCTTTTCCCCCATCTCCGACAGCATCGTCACCAGGCGTTTGGCGACGATGGTGGCGATGCGCTTGCCCAGACCGATGTCGGTGAGCAGCTCGTCGCGCGTGCGGTTGCCCGTAAAGCGCAACAGCTTTTCCCAGGTCGGGTGGTATGTCTCGTCGTCGGGAGGGAGTTTTTCCAGGCCTTCGGCACGCAGCGCCTGCTGCAACAGCTTTTCGCCCAGTTCGCGCGATTCGGCCTGCGCGAGCGACTTCAGGTGATGACGGATTTTCGAGCGGGCGCGGCCGGTGCGCACGAAGCCCAGCCACGCAGGATTCGGAGTGGACACCGGCGCGGTCACCACTTCGACCACGTCCCCGTTTTTCAGCTCGGTGCGCAGCGGCACCTGCACGCTGTTGATCCGCGCCGCCACCGTGCGGTCGCCGATGTCGCTGTGGATCGCGTACGCGAAGTCGACGACGGTCGCGCCGCGCGGCAGCGCCATGATCATGCTCTTGGGCGTGAAGACGTAGACGGCGTCGGGGAACAGGTCGATCTTGACGTGGTCCCAGAACTCCGCCGCGTCGCGGGTCTCGTGCTGGATATCAAGCAGCGATTGCAGCCACTTCGTGCCGAGGCGGTCGGACTGGTCGGGTTCGAGCTCGCTTGCCTTGTAGAGCCAGTGCGCGGCCACGCCGGATTCGGCCACCACATGCATCGCCTCGGTGCGCATCTGGAATTCGACGTTCACGCCGGAAGGCCCGACCACGGTGGTGTGCAGCGACTGGTACCCGTTGACCTTCGGGATCGCGATGTGGTCCTTGAACTTGCCCGGCACAGGCTTGTACATCTGGTGCAGCACGCCCAGCGCCTTGTAGCAATCGAGCACCGTCGGCACGATCACGCGAAAGCCGTAGATGTCGGTGACCTGGGCGAAGCTCAGGTGCTTGTCCAGCATCTTGCGGTAGATCGAGTACAGCGTTTTCTCGCGGCCCGCGATCTCGACCTGCAGGTCCGCGGATTCCAGCGTGCCGACGACTTCCTTGTGCACCTTCTGGATCAGGTCGCGTCGGCGGCTGCGGGCGCGCGAGACGGCCTTCGCCAGGATCGCGTGCCGCCACGGCTGCAGGTAGCGGAAGGCGAGCTCCTGCAATTCGCGATACGTGGCATTCAGCCCGAGGCGGTGCGCGATCGGCGCGTAGATATCGAGCGTCTCCGAAGAAATGCGCCCCCACTTTTCGCGCGGCACGTCGTTGAGCGTGCGCATGTTGTGCGTGCGGTCCGCCAGCTTGACCAGGATCACTCGCACGTCGCGCGCCATCGCCAGCAGCATCTTGCGGAACGATTCGGCCTGGCTTTCCTCGCGCGTGTTGAACTGCAGCTTGTCCAGCTTGGTCAGGCCGTCGACCAGTTCCGCCACCGGCGCGCCGAAGCGCTCGATCAGTTGCGACTTGCTCACGCCGCAATCCTCGATCGCGTCGTGCAAGAGCGCGGCCATCAGCGCCTGTGCATCGAGCTTCCATTCCGCGCACTGCGAGGCGACGGCGATCGGGTGCGTGATGTACGGCTCGCCGCTTGCGCGAATCTGGCCGAGGTGCGCCTCATCGGCAAACCGGTAGGCCTTGCGAACCTGCTCGACATCGCCGGTGTCGAGATAGTCGAGCTTGGCGGTCAGCGCGGCAAAGCTGGCCGCAGCCGCGTTGACCGCGGCAGGGCTGGGGGCGCTGGAGGCGCCGGTTTGACGCGGCGGCTTCCCCTTGCCGGATTCGATGACGGCGCTCACCCCCCAAATGTAGCTTGCCCAAAGAAAAAGCACCCTGTCGAGGGTGCTTTCGCTGGAAGCGACAGGAAGTCAGGTCAGCCGGGCACTTTTTTGAGCATCTCGAGGCCGACCTTGCCTTCCGCGACTTCGCGCAGCGCCGTGACGCCGGGCTTGTTCTTGGATTCGATCTTGGGCGCATGGCCCTGGCTCAGCATGCGGGCGCGATAAGTGGCCGCGAGGACGAGCTGGAAGCGGTTCGGGATCTTATCGAGGGAGTCTTCGACGGTGATGCGGGCCATGAGCGTGCTTTCGTGAATCAGCTGATCTTGAGCGCCTTGAAGGTGGCGGCGCGGGCGCGGCGCTGCGCCGAGTACTTCAGGCGCTGGGCGTGGACGATCGCTTTCAAGTCAAAAAGCGCGCCCTCAAATAACTCGTTGATTATAACGAAATCGAATTCCCGCGCCTGTTGCATCTCGTCGGCCGCATTCTGCAGGCGCAGTTCGATGGTTTCCGGCGAATCCTCTCCGCGCCGCTGGAGGCGCGAGCGCAACTCCTCCCAGCTCGGCGGAAGGATGAACACCAGCACCGCATTGCCGAAACTGCGCCGGATCTGCATCGCGCCCTGGAAGTCGATCTCGAGGATCACGTCCGCGCCCTGCGCGATGCGCTCCTCGATCATCTTTTTCGACGTGCCGTAACGGGCGCCATGCACGTTCGCCCACTCCACGAACGCATCGGCCTTCACCATCTTGTCGAACTCGGCGTCCGGCACGAAAAAATATTCGCGGCCGTGCTTCTCCTGGCCGCGCGGCGGGCGCGTGGTGTGCGACACCGAGGGCTGCACGTGCGAGTCGAGCTCCAGCAACGCCCTGACCAGGCTCGACTTGCCCGCGCCGCTGGGGGCCGCGACGACGAAGATGTTGCCGGGGTAGTCCATGCGAGATTATCCCCGCCCTATTCCAGGTTCTGCACCTGTTCGCGCATCTGCTCGATCAGCACCTTCATGTCCACCGAGATGCGCGTGAGGTCCAGCGCCGCCGACTTCGAGCCGAGCGTGTTCGCTTCGCGGTGCAGCTCCTGGATCAGGAAATCGAGCCGCTTGCCGATCTCGCCGCCTTTCCTGACGAGCGATTCGATCTCGTCGATGTGCGACGCGAGGCGTGTGAGCTCCTCGGCGACGTCGATGCGGATCGCGAACGAGGTGGCCTCGGACATCGCACGGTCCTGCGCCGATTCCGGGATGGTCGTGCCTTCGGCGAGCTGCATCGCCTCCTTCCAGCGCTCGAGGAACTTCGCGCGTTGCTGTTCGACCAGCTTCGGCACCAGGGGCTGCGCTTGCCTTGCAAGCTCGCGCAGCTGCTTCAGGTGCGACTGCAGCATCGCCGCAAGGCGCGCCCCTTCGCGTTCGCGCGAAGCCGTGAGGTCTTCGAGCGCATTGCGCGCGAGTTGCGTCAGCTGCTCGCCCCAGTCCGCGCCCGCGCTGCTGTCGCTCGACGACAGGCGCAGTACGTCCGACACCGACAGCGCTGGCGCATCGGGCAGCCAGGCGCGCACGTTGTCCTGGATCGACGACAGCCGCTGCAGCAGCCGCGGGGCCGGTTCGCGAAACGATTCGCCGGCCGACGACTCGAGCTGCGCGCGCACTTCGACCTTGCCGCGTTTCAGGCGCGCCGCGATCATTTCGCGCAATTGGGGTTCGTACGGGCGCAGCTCCTCGCCCAGGCGGAACGCGAGGTCGAGGAAGCGGCTGTTCACTGTGCGAATCTCGAGCCCGAGGCGCGTTGCATTCGCGCCGGTTTCGCCCGCGGCCACGCTCACCTGGGAGCTTGCGTAACCGGTCATGCTGTACACTGGCATCGAGGTCTTTCGGTGGGGTTCTCCCCACATTCTGGAGCATGTCGAAGGTCAAACCCGCGCCACTGCCGCCGGACACCGTCATCGGTGGTTACCGGATCGTGCGCAAGCTTTCGGCGGGCGGCTTCGGCGTCGTCTATCTCGCCGTCGACAACGAAGGCCAGCAGGTCGCGATCAAGGAATACCTTCCTGCATCGCTCGCCGGCCGCTCACCGGGTGAACTGCTGCCGCAGGTGGTACCCGAAAAACTTTCGCTGTACCGCCTGGGCCTGAAAAGCTTCTTCGAGGAAGGCCGCTCGCTCGCGCAGATCTCGCACGCTTCGGTGGTCAGCGTGCTCAATTTCTTCCGCGAGAACGAAACCGTCTACATGGTGATGAACTACCTGGAGGGCGGCACGCTCCAGGATTTCATCATCACCGCGCGCGAGCTGAAAAAGCAGAAGGTCTTCCGCGAATCGACGATCCGTTCGCTGTTCGACGAGATCCTGCGCGGCTTGCGCATCGTGCACCAGCACAAGATGCTGCACCTGGACATCAAGCCGGCCAACATCTTCATCACCGACGACAACAAGGCCGTGATGATCGACTTCGGCGCCGCGCGCGAAGTGCTGTCCAAGGAAGGCAATTTCATCCGCCCGATGTACACGCCGGGCTTCGCCGCCCCGGAGATGTACCGGCGCGATTCGTCGATGGGCCCGTGGACCGACATCTACGCCATCGGCGCGTGCATCTACGCGTGCATGCAGGGCTACCCGCCCAACGACGCGCCGCAGCGGCTCGAGAAGGACAGGCTCGCACTCGCGCTCTCGCGCCTGCGCGGCATCTACTCCGACAACCTGATCGAGGTCGTCGAGTGGTGCATGTCGCTCGATCCGCTGTCGCGCCCGCAATCGGTCTTCGCGCTGCAAAAGGAGCTCTCGCGCGAAGGCGAGCGCCGCTACACGAAGTTGTCGGTGGGCGAAAAGATGCGCCTGCAATTCGACAACATGGTGACGGACACCAAGAAGAACATGAAGCGCGCCACCACGTTCGGCGCCAAGGCAAAGTAACGTGGCCATGAAATTCTCCGTCTTCCAGATCAGCCGCAAGGGCGGGCGCGAGAAGA
>DATLBJ010000156.1:0-11538 GCA_035526975.1 Ramlibacter sp. | reverse complement strand
GATCTCGATGCGGCCCTTGACCTTGTCGTCCCACACCACGGCCTCGCCCAGCGGATTGCGAAAGCGCAGCACGGGCTTCACGCCCTCGGGTACCGGCGGCAACTGCTTGCCCGGCTCGGGCCGCCACGTGCCGTCATAACGCGGCTTTTCCTTGTTGGCCATCTGCCGCTCGCGCAAGGCGTCGAGTTCTTCGACGCTCATGTAGCACGGGTACGCGAGCCCGTGCTCACGCATGTGCGCGAGCACTTCCTTGTAGCGGTCCATCCGCTGCATCTGGTAGAACGGGCCTTCATCGGCGTCGAGCCCGAGCCACGCCATGCCTTCGAGGATGACGTCCACCGCTTCCTGAGACGAGCGCTCGAGGTCCGTGTCTTCGATGCGCAGGATGAACTGGCCGCCCGTCGAGCGTGCAAACGCCCACGGGTACAAGGCCGAGCGGATATTGCCGAGGTGGATGAAGCCGGTGGGCGAAGGCGCGAAGCGGGTGCGGGTGGTCATGTCCCGCGTATTTTCGCAGGCGCCGCTATCCCGCGCTTTGCCCCGTGGATGGACGCACGCCCCTGCTGCCCGGCCCGTAGTGCCGCTCGTTCACGTCGGCAAACGCCAGGATCGCGCCGAGCTTGCGATCGGACGGGGCCTCGAAGCCGCAATCGCCCATGAACTTTGCCGGATTGCGGAACGTGCCGAACACCATGTCGATGAAAGGCAGGTCGGCGAAGTTGTAGTAATGCAGGCCGAGGCGATGGTGCACGCAATGCGACTCGGGGCGTTGCACCACGTAGCCGATCCACTTCGGCGTGTGCACGTTCCAGTGCTGGAAGAAAGAAAACAGGGCGATCACATAGCCGGTCAGCGCAGCGGCAACCGGGTCGAGCCCCAGCACGATCACGGTGACGAACAGCTGTTGCAGCACCTGGGCGACGACCTCCGCCGGGTGGAAGACCAGCGAGCCGGCAATGTCCACACGCTGCGGGCTGTGATGCATCTGGTGGAAGCCGCGCCACATGAAACTCACGTGATGCACCATGCGGTGCCACGCGTAGATCACGAGCTCGAGCACGACGACGCCCACGACGGTGCCGCCCGCAATGCCGAGCTGGGTGCCGTCGATCCAGCGATGCTCGGCCATCCAGGACTCCGGGATCAGCAGCGGCACGATCGTGGAGATCGCCAGCACCATCACGAGGAACCCGGCGCCGATCCACTGCCACGCAGGGCGCGGGGGAAACTCGCGCGCCGGCCAGAGCTTTTCCGCCAGGAGAAAGACGAAGTAGGTCACGGGCACGGCAAGCCCGATCAGGTCGGCTGTTTCCATCGCATGCCTCCACGCGCACCTGTGCGTGACCGGACTCTACGCCGTGTCGCAGCGCACACGCAAGGCCCCCGGCGTCGGCGCCTATTCCTTCTCGATCCCGGCGCTCGTGATGATCTTGTGCCACTTCTCCGATTCGGCGGACTGGAATTTGCGCAGGTCTTCCGGCGAGCCCTTCAGCGTCTCGAAGCCGTTCTGCGCATAGAAGCTCGTGACGCTCGCGCTGTGGTTTGCCTTCGAAAGGATGTCGTTCAGCTTCGTCACCACCGCAGCAGGCGTTCCCGCAGGCACATAGGCCGCGAACCAGAACGTCATCTCGTAGCCCTTCACGCCCGCTTCGCTGATGGTGGGCAAGTCGGGCGCGAGCGGCGTGCGTTTCGTGGTGGACACGCCCAGCGCCTTCACCTTGCCGCCCTTCACTTGCGGCAGGCCGGTGGCCATGTCGGTGATCATCATGTCGATCTGGCCGCCAATCAGGTCCGTCACCGCGGGCGGGTTGCTGCGATACGGAATGCTCACGATGTAAGTGCCGGTCATCTGCTTGAACAGCTCACCGGCGATGCGGCTCGACGAACTGCCGTAGCCGAACGACAGCTTGCCCGGCTTGGCCTTCGCGAGCTTGATCAGGTCCTGCACGTTGTTCACGGGCAAGGTGTGGGTCACCACGAGGATCTGCGCGCCCTTGGACAGCAGCGCGACGGGCTCGAAATCCTTCACCGGATCGTAGGGCAGCTTCTTGTACAGGTGCTCGTTGGCGGCGTGCGTGGTGTTCGTCGTGATGAAGATCGAGTAGCCGTCTTTCGGCGCCTTCGCCGCCGCTTGCGCGCCGATGAACGCGTTCGCGCCCGGCTTGTTGTCGACGATGACGGATTGCTTCGTCTCGGCGGTGACCGCCTGCCCGAGCGCGCGCGCAAGCTGGTCGGTGGCACTGCCCGCCGCGAACGGCACGATGAACGTGATCGGTTTCTCGGGGTACTCGGCGAATGCGGCGAGGGGCGCGAGGGCCACCAGCGCAGCGATGGCGTGACGTCGGATCATGATGTTGTCTCCAGTGGAATCGAAATCGAGAGCAGCAGCCCCGACAGCGTCTTGCCGTGGCTGTCCAGATTGAGCGAGCCGTTCACGCCGCCGTCGAGCACGTCGTCGATGACGAAGTTCATGGCGTTCAGCTTCGGCAGCAGGTAGCGTTTGACCGACGTGGGACGGCGGTACGCGAAGAGTTGGGCGACGCGATCTTCTGTGACGTGTTCGACCAGCAAGGGCCAATGCTTCGCGTCGTATGCGATCAGGCTGATCGACGAGCGATTGCCCTTGTCGCCGGTGCGCGCGTGCGCGATCGTGTGAAGCAGGACCGTGTTCATTCGACGAAACTCCAGCCGGGCGCGATCCATTCGCGCGGGACGAAGCACGAATCGCTGTGAAGGCGCGGCGTCACGGCCGTGCGCACGCCGCCACCGCCGGCGGGGCCGCAGGTGTAGAGCGCAAGCACTTCGCGCGCGACGGCCTCGGCTTCTTCTTTCGATGCGCAAGCGCCCGCGATTCGAAGGCGCACGTCGTCTCGCGGTGCGAGTCCATGGTTGTCCCACCAGCGGCCGGCGTCGTCGGCGAGGACGCTCGTCACGCCGATGAGGTCTGCGCGAAGAGGCCGGCCCACGCGTTCGCGAACGATGTCCGCCGCCAGCCGTGCACGAGCGGACGCATTGGGTCCGGCATACGAGATCTCGCCTTCCGCGAGCCAGCCGCCCTCGTAGCAAAGGGTCGCCTTCAATGTCGCGGGTCTCGCGTGGCCGCGAATGCCGCTGACGCGAATGCGATTTGCGCCTGCCTCGACGACCTCCGCTTCGGAGATATCGGCAACAACGTCAGGCGTGAGGTACGCGGCCGGGTCGTGGATTTCGTACAGCAGCTGCTCGATGACCGTGCGGCGATCGACGCAGCCTCCTGTGTCTTCCGCCTTGGTGACGGTGAACGTGCCGCTTTCTTCGATCTCGACGATCGGGAAGCCGACGTTCGCGACATCGGGAACATCCTTCACGCCGGGATCGGCGAAATAGCCGCCGGTGACTTGCGCGCCGCACTCGAGAAGATGTCCGGCCATGGTTCCCGCCGCGAGGCGATCCCAATCGTCGTTGCCCCAGTTGAAGTGCGCGAGCATCGGGCCGAGTGCCAGGGCGGGATCTGCAACACGACCTGTCACGACGACCTGAGCTCCCGCACGCAAGGCGCCGGCAATCTCGGACGCACCGAGATAGGCGTTGGCGCTGACCAGCGCCTTTCCTTGGGACAACCCGTTCATGCGCTCGGCGGGCAGTGCAGCGAGCAGGTCGTCGCCATGGACCACCGCGATCTTCAACGCAGGCAGTCCCAATGACTTCGCGAGTTCGTGGATGCGCCGCGCGGCCCCTTTGGGGTTGGCCGCCCCGAAGTTTCCGACGATCGGGATGCACCCGTGAACACAGTCGCGCAGCACGGGAGCGACGAAGCGCTCGAGTGTCGGCTCCCACCCGCCATCGGGATCGCTCCGGCGCTTGAGCTGCGCAAGCGCGAGCGTGCGCTCGGCCAGCGTCTCGAACATCAGCACCGCAGGACCGCCGAGCGCGCGCAGCGTCCGGACCACCGGCACGGCGGCGTCCCACCGGTCGCCGGAAAACCCGGCGCCGCAGCCGATGCGAAGAAGGGGGGAGCTCATTGCGTCCCGACGATACGCACACCTTGTCGATCCGTAAAATGGGAAGATCGGATCGTTTCATCCATGGCATCGATCAATCTTTCCTCGCGCGACCTCGAAGCCTTCCTCGCCCTGGCGCAGGCGCAGCACTTCACGCGCGCGGCGGAGCGCTGCAATCTCTCGCAAAGCGCGTTCAGCCAGAAGATCGCACGCATCGAGCAGGTGGCCGGCATGCCGCTCTTCGAGCGCTCGACCCGGCATGTGGCGCTCACCCCCGAAGGCGAGGTGTTCGCCGAAGAAGTGCGGCGCATCCAGGACGACCTGCAGCATGCGCTGGCGCACCTCAACGAGCTCGCGACTCGCCAGGTGGGCCGCGTCGCGGTTGCTGCCCTGCCCTCGGTGGCCGCGGTGTGGATGCCCAATGTGATCGCGCGCTACCGGGACGCGCACCCGAACATCCGCATCGAATTGTTCGACACACTGGCCGGCGGCGGCCTCGCGTTGCTGCGCGAGGGCCGTGCCGACATCGCCATCACGGCCGGGGGCGACCTGCGCGAGTTCGACGTGACGGAACTGAAAAGCGAGCGCTTCTTCCTCGTGTGCCCGCGCAAACATCGGCTCGCCCAATCGCGCAGCGCCACGCTCGCGCAACTGGAAGGCGAAGAAATCATTCACCTTGCCCGCAGCAGCAGCGTGCGACAGCACCTCGAGGCCGCGGGCGTGACTTCGCGCGCCGGCGATCTCGAGGTCGAGCATCTCGCAACGGTTGCCGCATTGGTGGCAAAGGGGCTGGGCGTGAGCATCGTGCCCGAGCTCACGCTGTTCCACTTCGAGCGTGCCGGTCTCGCGTGTGTGCCGGTGCGCGATGCGAAGTTGCGCCGCCCGATCCTGCTCGCGCGCCGCAAGGGCAAGGCGCTTTCCGTTGCGGCCAAGGCCATGGTCGAGGAGGTCGCGCGCGAAGCGCGGCGCTAAAGCAACACACGCGCGCCTGCGAATTGCATGAACGCAATGTAAACACGGGCGCGTTTCATCTCCGCAGTTGTGCGCAATGCGCACACAACGGCGTTGTCTCCTGCGATCCGACGGACATGCAGGCATTCGATCAATCGCGGCAGCCCCAATCATTGGACGCCTTGTGGCTCTGCCGGAAGACTGGCAGCCGTGATGGAAGTTTTGTCAGTCCGTGAACTGGAAGTGCTGCAGCTCGTGGCTCTCGGGGCCAGCAACAGCCAGATCGCCGAAACACTGGCGGTCAGCATCCATACGATCAAGAAGCACCTTGCCCGGATGCTGCTCAAGCTGAAGGCCGAATCGCGCAGCGAAGCCGCGCGGCTCTATCGCGATTCGATTGCAAAGCCTGCCGCGGCGCCCGCACCGGTGGGCTCGCTGGAAGGCCTGACCGACCGTGAACGCGATGTCCTCATGCGCATCGCGACCGGCGCGAACAACCAGCGCATCGCTTCGGAACTCGAGCTCAGCCTGAACACCGTCAAGCGCCACACCACCCGCATCTATTCGAAGCTGGGCGTGCGCAGCCGCGTACGCGCGGCGGCCGTGCTGCACGCCAGCGCGCACGCGGACTCCGCGTAACCCCGAATCCAGACGGTCCTCTGCCGAGAGGATCTTTCAATGGCCACCCTCACCGGTGGCCATTTTTTTTCGGCCGCACGGCACGCGAAAAAAAAGCCGGCCCGAAGGCCGGCTTTGTCGTGACGCAAGTCCGATCAGAACTTGTACTGTGCGCGCACGTAGAACGAGCGCATGTACGGATCGGCGAAGCGCGGGTCGTATCCGACCTGGAAGGTCGCGCCCTGCACCGTCGACGGCGGCGCCTTGTCGAGCACGTTCTTCACGCCTGCCGTCAGCGTGAGCTTCTTGTTCGGCGACCAGGAGCCGAACAGGTCCCACGTCGAGTACGCGCCGACTTGCGCACGCACCGGCTGGCCGATGTCTTCATCCTGGTAGCCCGACGAGTAGTGATTGATCACGCCGGCCGCCCACGCACCCATCGACCAGTTGGCCGACACGGTGAAGCGGTTGCGCGGGACCGGGCCCGCACCTTCGTAGGTGCCGACGTTCTGGATCCACGGACCGTTCTTCTCGTTCTGGTACTCGTACTTGGCGACGTACGTTTCCTGCAGGCGGAACAGCCAGTTGCCCATGCCCGTGCGCAGGCGGTAGTTCGCCGCGAGGTCGATACCGTTGGTGTTGACGCCACCGAGGTTGTCGTTGAGCAGCAGGACGTAGCCGCATTGCGGGCCCGGGTTCGCGGCCGTGTTGCACAGGCTGCCGTCCGTGGCCAGCGAGCCGTCGGACGACGCGCGCACGAAGTGCGATGCGTACGCCGCCGGGTCGTTGAACACCGTTTCGTCGGCGAGCGAGCCGATGGTGTTGCGCAGGCGGACCCACCAGAAGTCGACCGTCGCGTCGAACTCGGGCACCGGTTGCAGCACGAAGCCGAACGTGGCGCTCTTGGACTTCTCGGGCTGCAGCTTCGGGTTGCCGCCGGTGAGGGCCATGAACTGCACCGCGCAGTTGTCCGAAGCGGAAACACCGCTGATGGGCGAGCCGCCCGGGCAACGCACGGGGTCATCCCAGTTGTTGGCCGTGTTCGTGAACGTCTGGGCGGAATTGAGCTCGTACAGCGACGGGGCGCGGAAGCCCGTGGTCACCGCACCGCGCATCGCCCACTTGTCGCTCGGCGTCCACTTGGCGGAGAGCTTCGGGTTGATCGTGCTGCCGAAATCCGGGTAGTGGTCATAGCGGACCGAGCCGGTCACTTCGAACGATTTCGTGACGGGCACGTTCAATTCGGTGTACACGGCCCACACGCTGCGCTTGCCTTCGTTGTCGGTGAACGGGTCGAAGCCCGTGCTCGACACGACCGACGACGCGTACGACGTGTTCGCGACCTGCACGTACTTTTCATGGCGGATTTCGGCGCCCACCGCGAGCGCGGCCTTGCGGCCCGCGTTGAACCAGTCGCCGAACTCGCGGCCGATGCGTGCGTCCCACGTGAAGGTCTCACCAGTCGCGTCGAACAGCTTGCCGGGCAGCACTGCGCCCTGGATGATGCTCAACTGGTCCGGCGGCAGGTTCGACGTGAACGGGTTCAGCCTGCCGGAAGCCACTGCTTCGCGGATCACCGCGTCATCGACATAACCGCCGGTGAGCGTGTCGGTCGACTTGACATGGTTCCACGTCAGGCCGGTGTTGTAGTCCCAGCCCGCGATCGTGCCTTCGAGCGAAGCGACGAAGCGTTGCTGGAAATTGTCGCTGCGGTCGGCACGCGGGCCGGCCGCGACCGTGCGGTAACGAACGCGGATCTGTCCCGGGCCGGCGGCGCCGGCGGCAGCGGGGTTTGCGCCGGCGGGATAGAAGGGATTCGCGACACCGGTATTCACGCCGTTGACGTATTCGGTGGGGAACATCGCCAGCGCGCCTTCCGGCACGCCTGCAACGTTCGTCGACACCTTCGTCTGCGCAGCCGTGTACTCCAGCCCCAGCTGGTGATCGCCGGACAACTGGATCGTCCCCTTCAGCATGCCGGTGATGCGGTCGGTCTTCGGAACGAGGTCGACCCAGTTCCAGTAGTAGTAAGCGCAGTCCGTCGCACCCGAGCCGGGAGCCTGGAACTGGCCCGCGCAAGCCGGCGCGCCAGGGGTCACCGTCTGGCTGCCTTGCGACCACGTGCCGGGGAAGCCCGTCGGCGACGTCTTGTCGGCCTTGGCGAACGACGAACGCTGCGGCGTGGTGAGCACGTCCTGGTGCTGCACGTCGAGAAAGCCGAACACGTTCCACTTGTCCTTGTCGAGGTCGCCATGGCCGAAGCCGACGCTCGCCTCGTAGGACTTGCCGCCCGGATGCTGCGGGCTGGAGTACTGCACGCTCGCCTCGCCGCCCTGGAAGTCCTTCTTCGTGATGAAGTTGATCACGCCGCCGATCGCGTCCGTGCCGTACAGCGACGACGCGCCGTCACGCAGCACTTCGATGCGGTCGATCGCCGCAAGCGGGATCGTGTTCAGGTCGGGGGCCGAGCTGTCGCCCGAACCGCCGATGGCCTGGTTGGCGATGCGGCGGCCGTTGAGCAGCACCAGCGTGTGGCTGCGGCCTAGGCCGCGCAGGTCGGCGAACGCAGCGCCGCCGGTGATCGCGCCGATGGCCTGCGAAGTGCCGACGCTCGACTGGTTCGCCGACAACGTGTGCAGGATGTCTTCGACAGTGGTGAAACCTTGCTGGCGCAGCTCATCGACTTTCAGCACGGTGACGGGCAGCGCCGTCTCCGCATCCACGCGGCGCACGGCGGAACCCGTGATCTCGACGCGCTCCAGCGATGTTTGCTGCGCAAGGGTTTCCTGCGAAGCCACCAGCGCCGCGGTGCCCCAGAGCGCCGTGATTGCGGCGCGCGAAACGACCGTCCTTCTAAACCTTTGTGTTTCGGTTCCCATGAATACTCCAAGTTTCTTGCCGCAGTGCGAACGCATGCGTGCGACGATTACAGCAGCGTGAAACTGGAGGCCCAATGCGTAGTATTCCGTCGCTCTTAAGTGTCATGCGCGAAAAATGCGCGAAGCTGGCTGCGCGCTGATCAAGCGCACGTACGGATTAAGCATTGCGGATTGCGCGATGCGACGAAGGCATTCGCCGCCGGTGTTTTTGCTATGCCGTGCGCATGCCGGCTTCGATCACGGCGTCGGGGACCTGTGTGTTCGGCGCAACGGCATCGGCCCCCGAAGCGCGCAGGACGACGTGCGTGCGGATGTCGGTCACGCCTTCGAGCGATGAGATCTGCAAGCGAGCCTGGTCGATGCCGGCGATGCCCGCGCACTGGACTTCGACGAGCAGGTCCACTTCACCGGTCAGCAAGTACACCGCGCCCACGCCGCGCACCGCCCGGATGAGTTCGAGCAGCGAATCGGTACCGGTGCCCTTGGCGAGCTTGATGACGAACCAGGAGCGCAGGGCGTCGTTCGCAGCCTCTTCGCCGAGGACCACCGTATAGCCGCGGATGATGCCGATGCGCTCGAGGCGCGACATGCGCGCCTGCACCGAGCTGCGCGACAGGTCGAGCCTGCCCGCGAGTTCGACGGCCGTCATGCGGGCGTTGCGCCGCAGGTAGGCAATCAGGAGACGGTCCTTGCCGTCCATTGTTGTGTGCATGTCCAGATGCCGGCTAGGGTAGCTCATGCAACCTGACGCGCGCATGACAGTCATATCGCTTTGCGATACTTCACACAATCGATACACGCAGCGCGAACTTTAGAGGGTATCGAGCCCGCGCGAGAGGTCGGCCTTCACGTCGCCGGCGTGCTCCAGGCCCACGGCCATGCGAATCAGGCCCTGGCCGATGCCTGCGGCCTGGCGCTGCTCTTCGCTCAAGCGGCCATGCGACGTGGTAGCCGGATGCGTGACGATGGTCTTCACGTCGCCGAGGTTCGTCGCGATGCTCACGACCTGCGTGCTGTCGATGACGTGGAAGGCGTTCTTGCGCTGCTCTTCCGCGCCGGCGCCCTTCACGTCGAATGACACCACCGCCGCGCCGCTGCCGGATTGTTGCTTCATCGCGAGTTCGTGCTGCGAATGCGACTTCAACGCGGGGTAGTACACGCGCGCGACATTCGGATGCGATTCGAGCCACTGCGCGAGCGCGAGCGAATTTGCGCTTTGCGCCTGCATGCGGATCGCGAGCGTCTCGAGCCCCTTGATGACCACCCACGCATTGAACGGCGCAAGCGTCATGCCCGCGGTGCGCACGATCGGCCCCAGGACGTCGACGACGATCTTCGACGGGCCGCATACCGCGCCCGCCATCACCCGTCCCTGCCCGTCCAGGTGCTTGGTGCCGGAGTGGATGACGAGGTCGGCGCCGAATTCGACGGGCCGTTGGAGTGCGGGTGTACAAAAGCAGTTGTCCACGACGAGCAATGCGCGGGCGTTGTGCGCAAGGTCTGCCAGCGCACGGATGTCGCAGACATCGGTCAATGGATTGGTCGGCGTCTCGGCGAAGAGCAGCCTGGTGTTCGGCTTGATCGCGCGTTTCCACTCGCCCACGTCGGTCTGCGACACGAAGGTGGATTCGACCCCGAACTTCGCGAACTCCTTGCCGAACAGGTTCAGCGTGGAGCCGAACACCGAGCGCGAGCAGACCACGTGGTCGCCCGACTTGAGCAGCCCGAAGCACAGCATGAGGATCGCGCCCATGCCCGTGGATGCGCCGATCGCGGCTTCGGTTCCCTCCATCGCCGCGAGCCGCTGCTCGAACGTCGTCACCGTGGGGTTCGACGTGCGGCCGTACGTGTAGCCCTCCTGCGGGTTCGCGAAACGGTGCGCCATCGTTTCGGCGTCGTCCTGCACGAAGCCGCTCGTCAGGTAGAGCGCTTCCGAGTGCTCGCCGTACTGGCTCCGCTCGATGGCGGCATGCACGGCAAGCGTGTCGCGGTGCAGGCCCGGCGGCAGGGCGCGCTTCTTCACTTCACGCGTCCTCGGCGTTGGGCAACGCCAGGCGCGAGGTCGTTTCCTCGAGCGGGTCTTCCTGGCCCACGCGCGCTTCGTTGATCTTCTCGATGTCTTCGGGGTTGATGTCGCCCGTGACGTACACGCCGTCGAAGCACGACGCATCGAATCCATCCAGCTTCGGGTTCAGGGAGCCGATCGCGCGCTTCATCCCTTCGACGTCCTGGTAGATCAGCGCATCGCAGCCGATGATCTCGCGGATCTCATCGATCGTATGGCCGTGGGCGACGAGCTCCGTCGACGTGGGCATGTCGATGCCGTACACGTTGGGAAAGCGCACGGGCGGCGCGGCACTGGCGAGGTACACCTTCTTCGCGCCGGCTTCGCGCGCCATCTGCACGATCTCGCGGCTGGTGGTGCCGCGCACGATCGAGTCGTCGACGAGCAGCACGTTGCGGCCCTTGAACTCGCTGGAGATCACATTGAGCTTCTGGCGCACGGACTTCTTGCGCACGCCCTGTCCCGGCATGATGAACGTGCGGCCGACATAGCGGTTCTTCACGAAGCCTTCGCGGTACGGGATGCCGAGCAGCTGCGCGCATTGCATCGCGCTCGGCCGGCTCGATTCCGGGATCGGGATGATCACGTCGATCTCGTTGGGCGGCACGGTGGAGATCACGCGCTTGGCGAGCGTTTCGCCCAGGTTCAAGCGCGCCTGGTACACCGAGATGCCATCGAGCACGGAATCGGGCCGTGCAAGGTAGACGTATTCGAAGATGCAGGGATACAGCTTGGGGTCGTCCGCGCACTGGCGCGAATGCACCTTGCCCTGCAGGTCGATGAAAACCGCTTCGCCGGGCTGCACGTGGCGGTCGAACACATGGCCGGTGCCTTCGAGCGATACCGATTCGCTCGCAATCATCACCGCGCCGTCCTTGCCCTTGCCGAGCGACAGCGGGCGGATGCCGTACGGGTCGCGGAACGCCACGACGCCATACCCGGCGATGAGCGTGATCACGGCATACGAGCCGCGCACGCGCCTGTGCACCTGCGCCACGGCCTTGAACACGTCCTCGGGCACGAGCTTGATGCCGCGCGTGACCTT
>DATLBJ010000155.1:0-12846 GCA_035526975.1 Ramlibacter sp. | reverse complement strand
TACCGGCTCGACGCGACGCTGCTGCAGGCCGAGTTCAATCGCGGAAGCGCGGTGATGCGCCTGCTTCTGCGCTATACGCAATCGCTGTTGACGCAGATGTGCCAGACCGCGGTCTGCAACCGTCACCACTCGGTCGAACAGCAGTTGTGCCGGGCGCTGCTGCTCACGCTCGATCGCACCCAGGGTACATCGCTGCGCATGACGCAGGAGATGATCGCCGGCATGCTGGGCGTGCGCCGTGAAGGCGTGACCGAGGCCGCAGGCAACCTGCAGCGCGACGGCCTGATCCGCTACCAGCGCGGACAAATCGAGGTTCTCGATCGCGCGCGCCTCGAACAGGTGGTGTGCGAGTGCTACGGAGTCGTCAGGCTCGAATACGGGCGACTGATGTGCGACATCCCGCGCGTGGTCCCCGAGGCGCTTTCGCACGCTGAATAGCGCGCCACCGCTGGCCGCGGTGCTGAAACATTCGCGGTACTGCTGTGCTCGAGCAGCAGTGGACGATCCCTTCCCGGAGAGACGCGCTGCAGAGCCTCGTGTCTGTACGGCAACGTACTGTGATTCATCAGTGGAAAAACGATGATGAGTCTCCAAGAGGTACCAGATGTTTCGTGAATCCAAGTTAACTGTCGCGCTGTTCGCCGCGCTGTCCACTGCCGGTTGTGTCTCGCTTCCCGATACGCAGTTCCTCTCCGACCGCTACGAAAAGCAGGCGTCGCATTTCAAGAGTGCTTGGGGGCCGTTGTCCGAGAAGCGCAGCGCGGCCATCGTGGCGCAGCTCAAGCGTGCGAATGGGGACCTGGACATCCTCGACAAGCAGACCGTGCTCGAGCAGCAGATCGGCGGCTCGGCCCTGGTCGTCGGCAACAAGGTGACGCTGCTGCAGGACGGGCCCGCGACATACGCGGCGATGTTCGAGGCGATCCGCGCCGCGAAGGACCACATCAACATCGAGTCGTACATCTTCGAGGAGGGGGATGTCGGGCAGCAGTTTGCTGCGCTCCTGCTCGAGCGGCAGGCCGCGGGCGTGCAAGTGAACGTGATCTACGACAGCGTCGGGACCTTCTCGACCGGCAAGCCATTTTTCGACCGTCTCACGCAGGCCGGTGTGCAAGTCGTCGAATTCAATCCGGTCAACCCGGTCGACCTGAAGAAGGCGTGGGCGCCCAACCATCGCGACCACCGCAAGCTCCTCGTCGTCGACGGCGCGGTCGCGTTCCTCGGCGGCATCAACATCAGCAGCGTGTACTCGAGCGGGTCATCGATCGGGCGCAGTGGGCGGCCGGTGGACCCGTCAAGCGGCTGGCGCGACACGGACGTCCAGATCGAAGGGCCTGTCGCCGCCGAATTCGAAAAGCTGTTCCAGCAGACCTGGGAAAAGCAGCGCGGCAAGCCGCTGGCGCAGAAAGTCGATGTCCGCCCCGCGTCGCCCAAGGGCAACAACATCGTGCGCGCGATCGGCAGCACGCCCGACGACGCATACAGCCTGATCTATCTCACGCTGGTGTCTGCGATCACCAATGCGGAAAAGCAGGTCTACATCACCAATGCGTATTTCGTGCCGGACCCGCAACTGCTCAAGGCCCTCGTCGACGCCGCGCATCGAGGCGTCGACGTGAAGCTTGTCCTGCCCAGCCAGTCGGATTCATCCGCCGCCTACCATGCGGGGCGCTCGTACTACACGGAACTGCTGGAAGCGGGCGTCAAGATCTACGAGCGCCGTGGCGCCCTGCTGCACGTGAAGACCGCCATCGTCGACGGCGTGTGGTCGTGCGTGGGCTCGAGCAATCTCGACTGGCGCAGCGCGCTGGACAATGACGAGATCAATGCGGTCATCGTGGGCCGTGAGTTCGGCATGCAGATGCAGGCCGCGTATGCGAAAGACGTGCTTGCGTCCGACGAAATCGAGCTGTCTGCATGGAAGAGCAGGCCGTTCATGTTGAAGGTGAAGGAAATCGGCGCGCGCCTCTGGGGCCCACTGCTCTGAAGCCAAAAAAGCGGCCCGCGGGCCGCTTTCTTCTTGCTGCCGCCTACTGCCTGGGTTCGCCGCTCGAATTCACGGCGATCGTCGTGCCGGGTGCGGAGCTCATCTGGATCTGGTGATCCTTGCCACGGAATTTGTAGCCCACTTCCCAATACGCGGGCGTGCCGCTTGTCGTGGTTTCGCAGCGGCGCACGTCGCGCGAAGCGTAGTTGTTGTCGCGCCCGATATTCGACCCGATGACACCGCCGGCAACCGCGCCCCCAACTGTCGCGATGTCCTTGCCGGTGCCGCCCCCGACCTGGTGGCCGAGCACGCCGCCGATCAAGGCGCCGGCGATCGCGCCGGGTACGTTGCGGTCACCGCGCTGTTCGGAAACCTGGTTGCGCTCCACCCAGCAATGCTGCTGGCCGGCGGCGATCACGGCGTGGACGAAAGTCACCGGCGCGCTGAACACTTGCTCGTTCGGGCGGCGACGCCAGTCGTAGTTGGCGCTGGCCATCGGCTCGGGCTGGCCGTCGTAATGGCGGCGGCTGTCGGCCCGGCGCACGGACGAGATGCTGTTCTCCATGCCGAGCGTGCGCAGCGAGTCATAGCTGCCCGGGCGGAGCAGCACGCAACGGCCTTCGAAGCGCGCGTTCTCGCACACTTCCCAGCGGCCGCTCGCAACCACCACGGAGGAGGCGCGATCGTTGAAGCCGATGCGAGCGAAGTTGTTCACTTCCTTCTGCGTGGTGAATGCGCGGCCGTGGAAGCTCTCGCCTTCGTAGAAAGTGACTTGCGCAAGGGCGCCCGTCGCCATGACGAGTGCGCTGGCGGCCAGCGCGATCTGCAGTTGTCGATTCATTTTCTGAAGTACCTGTTGAAAGAACTGCAGAGTGCGCGTGCGCCGATGCGGCGTCTGTGCGATCGCACACATAGCTCAACAGGGCGTGTTGTCCTACGCCGGGCTGCCGCCCTGCGTACGGCAACGTACAGACCGCGCACGATGGCTGGAGCACATTGCATGGGTTGACGCCGTCATCCGCCCCCGTGAGATTCTTGCCGGGTCGTTCCCGAGATCCCAGGAGTTCACCATCAAGCGATTCACTTCCATTTCCGTCCTGTTCGCAGCCATCGCCCTCACCACCGTTGCCGGTTGCGCATCCACACAACGGCACGAAAGCACGGGCCAGTACATCGACGACACCGCCATCACCACTTCGGTGAAGGCTGCGATCTTCAACGAACCGGGCCTGAAATCCTCCGAGATCAATGTCGAAACCTTCAAGGGCCGCGTGCAATTGAGCGGTTTCGTCAGCACCCGCGACAAGGCCGAACGCGCTGTGCAGGTTGCCCAGACCGTCAAAGGCGTGACCTCGGTCTCCAACGACATGCAGATCAAGTGATCGTGCTCACCAGGCTGCAAGCGGCCACGCTGGCCGCATGCGCCGCGGTGCTGGGACTGGCGGGCGCTCCGGCGCTTGCCGGCTCACCCGGTGCGCAGGCGAATTACGAGAAGGAACGCGCCGTCTGTATGCGCGGCCTGTCGAACCAGGACAAGGCCACCTGCCTGAAGGAAGCCGCCGCGGCCCTGCAGGAAGCACGCCGCGGGAAGCTTTCCACCTCGGATGAGCAGCAGCTCGAAAGCAACCGGCTGGCCCGTTGCGATGCACAGAGCGGTGCCGACCGCGATGATTGCGTGGCGCGCATGCGCGCCGGGAACACGACAGGCAGTGCGCAGTCCGGCGGAATGCTGCGCGAGCTTTCGAAGACGAACTAGTCCAGCTTCGTCGCCTCGCAGCTGAGGGCGTCGGTCACGGCAAAGAGCACGACACACGCTTTCAACTGCTGCGCCTCGATTTTCGGAATCTGTGTCTCCAGTCGCACCGATTCCCCCTGGACGAGTGACTTCGGCAGCGCGACGTATTTCTCGAATCGCACTTCGCCCGCCTTCCCGAGCCACTGGAGGCGCACGTACGCCTTTCCCATGTGCAGGTTTGCGTCAGGAGGCGCGGGCCAGACATTGCCGCCAGTCTTTTTCAGGTCGGCCACCCACTTGCCGGATGCGGCATCCCAACGTGACTGCCACTGCGCATCGGCGAAGTGGTCGAGGAATGTTCGATCGACGGACGCCGTTCGGCGCCGGAACAAGTGCGCTACCGGCGCTTTCGGATCGAACTCGTACCAGCGCTGGAACTCGCGCGAATAGAAAAGCTTCGACGTTCCGGTGAACGCTTCGCTGGGGATCACGAACCCGCGTTCGTTGATCGTGTGGAACTGCACCACCTGCGGTTGCTGCGCCAGGACGTAGTCGTTGTCCCACTTGGCCATGAAGCCGCCCGGCAGGTGCGCGATGTGGGCGTTGTTCAATCCCGCGACGTCGATGGCCGGAAGACCGGAGTAATAAGGGATCGCACCCGCATCGAGGACTGCAATGCGGCTTTGCGGCGGCAGGTGCAGGTCGCGGATGTACTCGCCCATGCGGATGTCGCCAAGATCGCTTTCGGCTTGCGCGCGCGCTGCCGGGAGCAGATTGGCGGACTGAATCACGCCCGCGCCGGAAACGAGGATCGCGATCACGACAAGCGCGGGCGCGCGCAGGCTTGCGGCAAGGTAGATCACCGAAATCACGAGCGGCAACATCGGCACGAGAAACCGGTAGCCGAGCATCCAGTCGCCGCCGACGAACAGGGTGAAAGCCGCATCGCCCGTCACGACGATGAGGGCCAGCAGCGCCCACCCGGCGAGCACGCCCCGCCGCACGAGCAACACGATCGTCGCAGCAAGGTACGCGACGACCAGCCACCAATAGTCGGTGAAGAAACCGCGGACGTAGTGTTCGCCCCGGATCACCTGCGAGTGCAGGTCACCCGTCTTGGCCGATACGGTGGAGGGCAGCCAGTCGCCATACGTGGTGTAGCGCCAC
Source organism: Ramlibacter sp. (assembly GCA_035526975.1). Classification (GTDB taxonomy): domain Bacteria; phylum Pseudomonadota; class Gammaproteobacteria; order Burkholderiales; family Burkholderiaceae_C; genus Ramlibacter. The sequence continues at coordinate 7,957 of DATLBJ010000155.1, read as the reverse complement.
ACCAGCAGCAGTGCCATCGCCAGAAGCGCGGTCGCAACCGTGCGCAGCATGTTGCGGAAGTTCGTCGCTCGCGCAAACACGAAGTGCGCCAGCTCGAACGCGAGCACCGCACCGAGGTACGCGATTCCTTCAGGCCGGGTCCATGCGAGCGCGCCGAAAGCGAGGCCCGCGAGCACATGGTCGCGAGGTGCACGCGTGACGTAGCTCGCGCGAAAGTACAAGTAGCACGCGAGCGTGAGCACGAACGCGAACAACAGCGTCTCGAGTGCGCCGGACGCCCACAACGCCAGCGGCGGCAGCGCAAAGAACATCGCGAGCAGCGCGACGGGTGGCCAAGCACCGAGCGGCCTCAGGCCGGACGCGATTCGCGCGAGCACGAGTGCCGTCGCAAGATACAGGGCAAACGCGAGCGTCTTGGCAGTCAGCAGCAGGTCGAAACCGGGCGATGCGGCGACGGCGACCAGAACGGTCCACAGCGCGCTCGAGAAGCCTTCGACGCGCTCGCCATTGAACGTGAGCCCGTTGCCCGCGAGCAGGTTCTTTGCGTAGACCAGCACGATGAACGTGTCGTCCGGCTGGAACGCGCGATACAGCCACGCATGCACCAGCCCGGCGAGGAGGACGAGGGGGATGACCGCGCGCTGCAACGTCAGATGTCGAGCTTGTTGAAGACGAAGCGGGGCAAGTGGCGGATCACGAGCATGATCAGGCGCCAGACCGGCGGCGCGTAGATCACCGCTTTTCCTCGGGACGCGCCGTCGACGATCTGCCGTGCCACGACATCGACAGGCGCGAGGCGGCCCGGCCTGCCGTCCAGCCCCATCGTCATCGGCGTTTCCGTCGGCCCGGGCTTGGCCAGCACAACCTTCACTTGAGTCGCCGCGAAGCGGTGCTGCAAGCCCTCGACGTAGCGGTCGACGAGCGCCTTTCCTGCACCGTACACATAGTTCTTCTTGCGCCCGCGGTCGCCGGCGACCGAACCGATGACGATCAGCGTCCCGCGGTTCGCCTGCCCCATGTGTTTCGCGAACGCCTCCGCGTACAGGACGGGCGACACTCCGGTCACTTGCAATGCAGTGTTCGCAGCGGCGAGGTCGCGCTGGCATTCGTCCTGCTGCGGCAGGACACCGTGCGCGATGAGCGCGATGTCAGGGCTCGAACCCTCGCAGATCGCATCGACCTGCGTTGCGATCGCCGCGGGATCATTGAATTCGACGAGCCTGGTTTCGATCCGCGAAGCGGGTGACCGCACCCGCAGGTCTCCTGCGACACGTTCGAGCCGTGCGATGTCGCGTCCGCACAAGACGATGTCACTCGCTTCCCGCAGCAGCCAAATCCGGGCGCAGTGCTGCGCGATAGCCGAGGTGGCGCCGATGATGACGATTCGCCGCATCGCTTCAGTTCCCCATCAGGCGGCGCGACATCCCGGAGCTGATGCCCGGATCGCGGAATTCATGAAAGGCCGTGAGCTTGGGATAGCCGCGCTCGAACAGCTCGCGCGGCATGCGCGCATCTTTCGCGGGATAGATGCGCCCGCCCGCTTCGCTGACGATCGCGTCCAGGCGGCCGAACAGATGCGTGGTGCGTTCGCCCGCATTCGCAAAGTCCAGCGCCAGCGTCGTGCCGTGCATGGGGAAACTCAGCATCCCCGGCGACTCGCGGTTGCCGAAAGTCTTGAGCACCGCGAGGAACGAGCCTTCGCCCGACGTGCTGATCGCTTCGAGCATCGCCGCGGTGGTTTCCTTGCGGTGTGCATGCGGCACGACCGATTGATACTGGTAGAAGCCGCGCGGTCCGTACATGCGGTTCCAGCCTGCAACGTCGTCGAGCGGATAAAGGAAAGTCGAATAGTGCTCGACCGACTTCTCGCGCTTGCCTTTCTTCAGCTGGTAGTAGGCGGCGTTGAACGCACGCAGCGACACCTTGTTCACCAGCGACAGCGGCGGCTCGAACGGGACGGCGAGGCGCTTCGGCGATGGCTCCTGCCTGCCTGCGGCTTCGGTGGGGCGCGCCCGCATGAACAGGCCGCGTCCTTGCGGTGCGAGGCAATCGATCCACGCGACGGTGTACTCCCAATCCGCTTCGGACGAATCGGCCCACACGAAGAACTCGTTGAGGTTGTCGAACGGGATCGTCTCCGTTTCGAGCCACGGCCCCGGCACGCGTTGCAGGCGGATCGTGGTTTGCGAAATGACACCCGTGAGGCCGAGCCCACCGACTGTGGCGCGGAACCACTCGCGCTCGACCTCCGGCCCGCATTCGATCACTCGCCCGTCCGTGCGCACGAGCGTGATACGGCTCACGTGATCGCCGAACGAGCCGCGGACATGGTGGTTCTTGCCATGCACGTCGTTCGCGATCGCGCCGCCCACGGTGACGAATTGGGTGCCGGGCGAGACGGGCAGCATCCAGCCCTTGCCCGCGAACGAACGCTGGATGTCTCCGAGCAACACGCCGGGCTCGCACACCAGCTCCCCAGTCGCGTCATCGAACGAGACAAAATGATCCAGCGCGCGCGTTTCCCAAAGCGTGCCTTCGGGATTGAGGCACACGTCCCCGTAGCTGCGGCCCATGCCGTAAGCAAGGCCGGGCAGTGGCCCTTCTGCGACTTGCGCCGCAAGCCTTGCCGGATCGAGCAAAGGCACGACTCGATGCGGCAGCGCGCCCAGGCGGCCCCATGACGACACGCCCCTCACGCTGCCTCCGTGCGGAAGACGAATTGCCGGTCCAGGCGGTACTTCATGAAGTAGCCGATGGCCAGGCCGATCACCGCACCGACATAACGCATGGTCTTGCTCGCGAAGACGTAGTCGAAGCCGAACTCGAATCCCCAGAACACCAGCGTCGTGACGATGCCGGTCAATGTGTAGAGCGCGAAAGTGCGGCCATCATGCGCCGCGTCGCGCGCGCGAAAGCCGAAAATGTACTTCTTGTCGAGAACGTACTTGGTGACCAGGCCCGTGCCGGTGCCGACGATCACCGACAGCACCACGTCCCACGGCCCCGAATGGAGGTGCAGCGCGATGTCCTGTGCGGCGATGTTCGCGCACGTGGCAATGAATGCGAGAATCGCATACGTCAAAGGCAGCTTCATCAGGACGTGCAGGATAGCCCAGTCGCCCCCACCGCCGTGACCCGCCCGCTCTCGGCGCTGGTGCGCCTGCTGCGCCCGAAGCAGTGGATCAAGAACGGGTTCGTGCTGGCGCCGCTCGTGTTCGCGGGGGTCTTCACCGATCCTGCCGCCGTCAAGCAGTCGCTGCTGGCCATGCTGTTGTTCTGCGCCGCGTCATCGGCCGCGTACATCGTCAATGACCTGCACGACGTCGAGCGCGACCGGCTGCATCCGACGAAGTCGAAGACGCGCCCGCTCGCGGCCGGGACGGTGACCCCCCGCGCCGCCCTTGTGCTGCTCGCGGTGCTGTATGCGGTGCTCGTTGCAGGGTGGTTCGCCATGCCCGGCACCGTGCAGGTGATCGCGGCCTACCTCGTGCTCAACATCGCGTACACGTTCGTGCTCAAGCACCAGCCCGTGATCGACATCTTCGTCGTCGCGATCGGCTTCGTGCTGCGGGTGTTCGCGGGCAGCACCGCACTCGACGTCCCCGTGTCGTCGTGGATGTTCATCACGACGCTCTGCCTCGCGCTCTACCTTGCGGCGGTCAAGCGCAAGCAGGAGCTGAAGCAGGGCACCGAAGGCCGCAAGGTCCTGGAGACTTACACGCCCGCATTGGTCGATCGCTATGCCGAAATCTCGGCCACCGGCGCGCTCGTCTTCTACAGCATGTTCGTCGTGACAAGCCGCCCTCAGCTCGTGATCACGATCCCGCTCGTGCTCTTCGGTCTCTTCCGTTACTGGTACGTGGTGGAAGCGCACGACGGGGGCGAATCGCCCACGGATGCGCTGCTGGCGGACTGGCAATTGCTTGCGACGGTCGTGCTGTGGGTCGCCGTCTGCGCGTGGGCGCTCTGGCCGCGCTAACATCACGCCATGATGCGCTCCCTCGTTCTTGTTGCGGCCGCGGTTGCTCTCGCGGGTTGTTCTGTCGTTCCGCCGCAGGCGTACACCTACGACCCGACGCACCCGCAACCCAAGCCGGTGGCCGATGCAGTCCTGGTCGCGCCGTTGACTGATCGCGTCGCGCAGCTCCAGATCGAGCTGAACGCGGTGCGCACGAAGATCGCCGAACAGCCGGACACATGGAAGCGCCTTTCGCTTTACGCCGAAGAAAACCGCATCCATCGCCGCCTCGGCCCGCTGCAGCGCGAGCTCGCGCAGTACGCCTCTGCTCGCTGACAAGCTTCTTTATTCGCAGGGGTTCGGCACGCGCCGGATCTGCACGGGGCTCGTGGAGCGCGGGCTCCTTCGCATCGGCGGGCGCGTCGTGGATGATCCGGGGGAAGACATCGACACGGGCGGCCTCATGTTCGAGGTTGACGGCGTCGCGTGGGAGTACCACGAGAAGGCCTACGTGATGCTGCACAAGCCGGCGCGCACCGAATGCTCCAAGAAGCCCTCGACCTACCCGAGCATCTTCACGCTGCTGCCCGCACCCTTGCGCGAGCGCGATGTGCAGGCGATCGGGCGGCTCGATGCCGATACGACCGGGCTGCTCCTCATGAGCGACGACGGATCGTTCATCCACCGCATGAGCTCGCCGAAGCACCACGTGCCGAAGGTGTACGAGGTGGAGGCGAAGCACCCCGTCACGCCGGCGCAGGTGGAGCGCCTGGTTGCCGGTGTCGTGCTCGACGACGACCCCAAGCCCGTGCGGCCGGCGCAATGCGAGATCACCGGCGAGCGATCGCTGCGCCTGGTGCTCACGGAAGGCAAGTACCACCAGGTCAAGCGCATGCTCGCCGCGGTGGGCAATCGCGTCGAAGCATTGCACCGCTCGCGCATCGGGCGCCTCCAGATGCCGGCCGATCTCGCACCGGGTCAGTGGCGCTGGCTTCGCGACGATGACCTCGACGCGCTGAAGCCCTGATCAGCCGAACGTCGCGAGGAATTTCGCGATGGCCTGCCGCGTGATATCCGGCTGGTCCTTGTGGGGCGAGTGCCCGCACGTTGCGATGACCTCGCGCCGCACCGGGCCGGCCGGCACGATGTCCTCGATCTGCCGCAGCGTTCCGTAGGGATCGCCGTCGCCCTGGATCGCGAGCAGCGGCGCCTGGATGCGGCGGCATTCCGCGCGGATGTCGAAGCTGCGAAACGCCGCATCGAGCCAGATGTCGTTCCATTGCCAGAACGCTGTATCCACGTCGCCGTGGTAGCGCGCAAGGCGCGAGCGCAGGTCCGTGCGCTCGTACGCCATGCGCGCTTCCTCGATCGACTTCACCGAGACATCCTCGACGATGACGTGCGGCGCCATCACGACGCAAGCACGTACGGGAAAGTGCGCTGCATGGACCAGCGCGATGGTTCCCCCATCCGAATGGCCGAGCAGAACCGGCCGTTCGATGCCCAGGTTGGCGAGCAGTTCCGGCAGCACGTCGAGCGCCTCGCGATGCATGTAGTCGGGCTTGAGCCGGTTCGCGCCCCGCACATCGGGAACGGCTTGCGACTGCCCATAGCCGCGCCGCGAATAGACGAATCCGGCGCGGCCGGTCGCTTCGCACACTTGCTGCGGCCAATCGCGCCACATCGACACGGAGCCGAGGCCTTCGTGCAGGAACACGATCGGCGCGAGGGGCGCCTGGCCCAGGCTGCCTATGCGGAGGAGCTCGAGGTCGACCCCGTTGACCTGCACGGTTTCCATGTGGCGATGTTTTAGCATGCGGCCATGTCACGCAATTTCGGCCTCGTCATCGTCGGTGACGAAATCCTGTCGGGCAAGCGCGCCGACAAGCACATGCCCAAGGTCATCGAGCTGCTCGGTGCCCGCGGGCTTCGTCTCTCGTGGGCCGACTACGTCGGCGATGAACCCGATCGCGTCGTCTCGTCGTTGAAACGCGCATTCGATTCGAACGACATCGTCTTCTCGTGCGGCGGCATTGGCGCCACACCGGACGACCACACGCGGCAATGTGCCGCGAAGGCGCTCGGCGTCGAACTCGCGCTGCATCCGCAGGCCGAAGCGCTCATCCGCGAACGCATGCAGGACGTCGCACGCGAGAACGGCACGGTGTATGAGCCCGATCGTCCCGACAACATCCACCGCCTGAACATGGGCGTGTTCCCGACGGGCGCGGCGATCATCCCGAACCCGTTCAACAAGATACCGGGTTTCACCGTGGGCGACGTGCACTTCGTCCCGGGCTTTCCAGTCATGGCGTGGCCGATGATCGAATGGGTGCTCGACACGAAGTACCGCGAGCTCTTTCACCAGGAGGCGTATGTCGAGAAATCGGTGATCGTGTTCGGCGCGATGGAAGCGGCTTTGACGCCGCTGATGGAGCAGGTGGAGCGCGATCATCCGCAAGTGAAAGTCTTCAGCTTGCCGAGCGTCGATCACCCGCAATGGGGGCGCCACATCGACCTCGGAGTCAAAGGCGGGCCGGACGCAGTGGACGCCGCGTATCCGCAACTGCTTGCCGGGCTCAATGCACTGGGCGCGAAGCTCGGCCCTGAATTGGTGCGTTAAGCTTCGCGCACCAGAATCGGGACCGGGCTGGAATCCCCAAACTGGGGCGGATGCGCCGCGCGCCCGCAAGGCTTCCGTAGGGAAAAGCGTTAAGAATGGGGCAGAATCGCCGGGCTCTGCAGCGCCCGCCATGCACCAGCTTTGGCACAAAACCTGCATCCCTCACGGCACCTATCAATCAACCATCGAAAACAGGAGAACCTGATGGCAGCCAAGACCGTCGCAGACGTGATGAAGATGGTGAAGGAAAACGAGGTCAAGTTCGTCGACTTCCGCTTCACCGACACCCGCGGCAAGGAACAACACGTGACCGTGCCGATCTCGCACTTCGACGAGGACAAGTTCTCGGCGGGCCATGCCTTCGACGGCTCGTCGATCGCCGGCTGGAAGGGCATCGAAGCGTCGGACATGCTGCTGATGCCCGACCCGAACACCGCCAACATCGATCCGTTCTTCGAAGAGACGACGCTGCTGCTGTCGTGCGACGTGCTCGAGCCGGGGGACGGAAAGGCCTACGACCGCGACCCGCGCTCGATCGCGAAGCGCGCAGAGGCATACCTGAAGGCTTCGGGCCTCGGCGACACGGCGTTCTTCGGGCCGGAGCCCGAGTTCTTCGTGTTCGACGACGTGCGCTGGGGCGCCGACATGTCGGGCTCGTTCGTTCACATCGATGAATACGAAGCGCCGTACAACACCGGCAAGGTGATCGAAGGCGGCAACAAGGGCCACCGTCCCACCACGAAGGGCGGCTACTTCCCCGTGCCGCCGGTCGACAGCATGCAGGACATGCGCGCCGAGATGTCGCTGATCCTCGAATCGCTCGGCATCCCGGTCGAAGTGTTCCACCACGAAGTGGGCGGCGCCGGCCAGAACGAAATCGGCACGAAGTTCTCGACGCTCGTGCAGCGCGCCGACTGGACCATCCTGCTGAAGTACGTCGTGCAGAACGTCGCCAACGCTTATGGCAAGACCGCGACCTTCATGCCGAAGCCGCTCGTGGGCGACAACGGCTCGGGCATGCACGTGCACCAGTCGGTGTGGAAAGACGGCAAGAACCTGTTCGCCGGCGACGGCTATGCCGGCCTGTCGGACTACGCGCTGTACTACATCGGCGGCATCATCAAGCACGCCCGCGCGCTCAACGCCATCACGAACCCCGGCACCAACAGCTACAAGCGCCTGGTGCCCGGCTTCGAAGCGCCGGTGAAGCTGGCTTACTCGTCGCGCAACCGCTCGGCTTCCGTGCGCATCCCGTACGTGCCGAACCCGAAGGGCCGCCGCATCGAAGTGCGCTTCCCGGACCCGACGTGCAACCCGTATCTCGGTTTCGCCGCCATGCTGATGGCCGGGCTCGATGGCGTGGAGAACAAGATCCA
>DATLBJ010000154.1:0-2841 GCA_035526975.1 Ramlibacter sp. | reverse complement strand
CGCGGCGGTACTCGAACTTGTCGACCGCCTTCATCAGACCGATGTTGCCCTCCTGGATCAGGTCCAGGAACTGCAAGCCGCGGTTGGTGTACTTCTTCGCGATCGACACGACCAGGCGCAGGTTGGCTTCGACCAACTCGGCCTTGGCACGTTCGGCAGCGCGCTCGCCGCTGTGCAGCCGCTTGTAGGTCTGACGTAGCACGTCGACCGGCTGCCCCATGTCCTCTTCGATCTTCTGCACCGACACGCGCGCTTCGCGCACGAGCTCGACCGCCGCACGAATCTGCGCCGCACTGCCATAGCGCTTATGCAGCTTCTTCTCGGCTGCGGGGTTGCCCTCCATTTCGGTGAGCGTCTTTTCCATGTCGGTGGCCGACAGGCCGCCGATCGAACGCTCTGCGTCGGCGATCTCGGTCTCGGTGGCTTCGACGCGGCGCGCGTAGGCCTTGATGCGCGAGACGATCTCGTCGATCAGCTTCTTGGTCAGCTTGGCTTCCAAGAGCGTGAGCACGATCTCTTTGTTGTTGGCCTCGAGCTGACCTTCGAGCACGCGGCGCGCCTTGTCGGTGCCCTTCTTCGCCGCCGCGAGATCCTCGCGAACCTTGGTGTTCGCGACTTCGAGCCGCTTCACCTTGTCGAGCACGCGCGTGACGCGCTTGATGATCTCTTCCTCGTTGATCTCCGCGCCTTCTTCGACCGGCTCGACGTCGCGCACGACGTCCTTCGCGCGGATCTTGCCTTTGCGGAGGTTCTCGCCAATGTCGAGGATCTCAGTGATGCCGACGCGCGAGTTGATGATGACCTGGAAGACCGTGCCTTCGCCGTCTTCGATGCGCTTGGCAATCTCGACCTCGCCCTCGCGGGTGAGCAGCGAGACCGAGCCCATTTTCCGCAGGTACATGCGGACCGGATCGCTCGACTTGTTCGCATCGCTCTCATCCAGCGCCGCGGGCGGCACGGACGGGAACTCGGAGTTGCGCGGCGGCGGCTCGCTGACCGGGCGCGCCTGCTTCGACTGGCCCTTGTCACCGCGCACTTGGTGCGCGGCCACGACGACTTCGATGCTCTGACCCTCGAGCAGCTCCATCAGATCGTCGATCTGATCGGAGGTGACCATCTCGGGCGGCAACGCATCGTTCACTTCGTCGTAAGTAAGGAAGCCCTTTTCGCGACCGAGGTCGATCAGCTTCTGGATCTCACGACGCTTGCTGTTGCCGGCACCGGGCGGAAGTGAATCAGAGCGCGGGCGCTCGCTGAGCTTGCCGCCCAGCCGTACGGGCGCAGCCTCAGTGTCGACCGGGCGATGATCGCCGCGGCCATTCAGCTTGCTGTTGTCGACACGCTCGTGCGTCTTGGTGATCTCGACCTCAGCCTTACCGTTCGCCTTGCTCCCCTTGGGTGCGATCGATCTGGTCTGGGTCTTGTGCGCCGCTTCCGAGCCCTTGGCCTCTTTGGTTTCTTTGGCCTCTTTGACCTCGGGTCGCGCGGAGGGTCGCTCCGAAGTGCGCTTCGCCGGCGGTCGCGACAGCTTCTTGGCCGCGGCCTTCTGCGCCAGCGCGTTTCGCGCCGGCGGCGCGGAAGATCGCCGCGACGCGCTCTTGGCCACCGTCACGTGACCGCGAGTTTTCTTGGGCGGAACTTTCGACGCCCGGGAGGAACGTGGCGAGCTCTTCGTCGGCATCTTCACCTCTTCGCACCCTTCACCAGCTGATGTGCGTGCAGGGCCAGCTCCTGCCGCTGTCGAGTTAAACGAATCGCCTCAGTTTCATCGCCGCGCTGACGCGCCGCCTGGATCTGTTGCGCGAGTTGAGGCAGCTCGCGCTCGATGTTTTGCTTTGCCAACAACGGGATCCCTTTGCGCAATACTTCGTGAGCTTCTGCTTGATCCGAATACGTTTCGATGCTGAGTCGCTCACGGAGCCAAGCGATCGCCGAGTTCTCCCCGAGTTGTGCTAGCAAGCGCGGGGCGTCGAGAGTTCCACGTTCCGCGACTTGGGCGGCGGCGGCCGAAAAGATGGCTTGAAGATCCGCAGCCGTCAAAAGCTCCTTGAGATTCTCGGCGTACTCCGATCGAAACAGTTCCGACTTGTCCAAGAGCGCTCCCAACAACTTGGACTGCAATTGCAGCTCCGACTGCAATTGCGGCAGCTTAACACGCTCCGGGCCGCTGGCCACTTTTGTTGTGGCGGCCGCCGGGTTGGCGGCCGGTTTACCTCCAGTGCGCACACCATGACGCAGCTGCTCACGCACCACCTTGGGGTCGTGGATCGAGAAGCGTTGCGCAATGCGCTCGATATACAATTCAATCTCCACTGGATTCGCGGCAGCGACCAGAATCGGCCCCAACGATGCGATGGCGGCGGCGCGTTCGGATGCAGATCCACCTACACCCAGCGCCGTGACATCGATCAGGTGCTCGACGATGCCGCTGGCAGCGTCGACCATCTTCTGAAGCGCTTCGCTGCCGTGTGCGCGCAGGAATGAATCCGGGTCGGCGCCGTCCGGCAACGCCACAACGCGCGCAGCGAGCTCCTCGCCGCGCAGCAGCGGGTACGCGGCACGGACGGCCTTGGCACCGGCCGCATCGCCATCGAACATCAACGTCACGCGCTGGGCGAAGCGCCGTAACAGGCGCGCCTGCGCCTCCGTGAAGGCCGTACCCAGCGGAGCGACCGCGTTGCGAAAACCGGCCTGATGCAGTGCCACCAGATCGAAATTGCCTTCGCACAAAATCGCCCAGCCGTTGCGGCGCATCTCGATGCGCGCCTGATGCAGCCCAAACAGCAACTCACCCTTCTTGTAGAGCGCACTTTCGGGGCTGTTGACGTACTTCGGCTCCTC